>JBAXXH010000038.1:0-30411 GCA_037127995.1 Methylococcaceae bacterium
GATTTAACCCTTATCCGGTTAAAAATATCAGCACCATGGCAACCAGTTCAGCAGGCACGCCACCCTATCAGTTGGGTTGCGGCAATGCAGCGCCGACAACGATTGGTTCAAGTGATAATGATACTCCCCGGATTGTCGGTAAAAGCATGCGTGTCAGTAACCATCGACACCTAAAAAGTAGCAGGTCTGTAAAAAATACCAAACATGTCGGTAAGAGCAAGTCCTACGCAAAGAGTAAACCGGCCAGTAAAAACAAGCACGTTATTAAGGCCACGTCAGTTAACAAAAACAAAAAGAGTATTGGCAAAATCAAGCCTGTAAAAACGCACTATCATCACTCTTAAAAAAAACAAAATAAAATAAAACAGTTCTGGCTGCTGGCAAGATTTACTAGGTGACTGCCCTGCCCCATTAAACAGCCACAAATTCGCAGATTAAACTTTTTTATAATCCATGAAATCTGTGGCAACTTTTGCCGTGGATATTTTTTGCGAGTTGCCTTAAGCTGGAAGAGTTATAGAGCCCTGAATTAATTAAGTAGGGCGTGCCGTGTGCGCCTTACTTTTTAAGGCGCACACGGCACGCCCTACAGAAAATAATGTCGATTAATCAACGAAGGTCTCTATATTAACTATTAAATTGCCCCGCTTAAAATTGAAAGCCGGAACACTCTACTTTTCTTGGCCTTCCATGCAGCTTGTTAAAGCAAATCGCATAATCAAAAGTGTCATTATAACGGGATACAACATAAAATTTTGCTGCAAACCCAAACTGCCTAAAACACAAACCATTAAAATCCAAGACTGTAACAGGTTTTTTTTTAAATAAGACCGCATAAAACGAAAGCTTTCCTCATCAATTTTATGCCGCTGACCTATAAAAAATAACGAAACGAAGGCCGTAACAAGCGCAAAATAAATCGGGTAGAAAAAAAATATCGGTGAATCGTCTTTAAACGAAGGCTTCCAATAAGCAAACCAGATTAACAGGGTACTGCTGGAGAAAATGTCATACCAGATTAAGATCCACCGTTTTTTGAACACGCTCCCCAAAATACTGATAATAGCGACACCTAAACTGATATCAATTAATAACGGCGTTATAAGCAGACTTTGTAGTGAGCCGGCATTTTGTACCATAAAACAAAGGGCAAGGCTAAAGACAATAAAAAGAGGCATGGCAGTCCGTTAATATCAGTAGAGGAAATAAAAAAGTTGCTTAAAAATAGCGCTCACAGGTCATGGTTGTGTTTTTTAAGTTATCTGGATACAAAGACTACAACTTAACAAAAAGACCGGTAACATAAGGCCTGACAACTATTATCGACGCATTATACACAGTAATTGTGGAAAACATTCTGTGTGCTTAATGGTTGCCACTTGTTTTTGTCTATCAGAAACATAAAAAAAATTGATATAATTTACATTTGAGCGTTAAATAACAGATTTATTTTGCTGTGAAACGGGTTCAACGGGCCGCGTGATCATGTAACCAATCTACAAATATTAAAACCCTGCGTGTCTCATACACAAATAGGGTAACGCTAAATAATAAAAACACTAACAAACCGGGAAAAGATTAATCATGAACATGCAAAAACCTACCCTCCATACACCGCTATTATTGAGTAGCCTGGTCGTCTCGATTACACTGGCAGGTTGTGCAACAACGGCAACGACTGTTTCTGAACAGAACGATCCTTGGGTAGGCTGGAACCGGGGAACCCAAACCTTTAATGATAATCTCGACAAGGCTATTGTAAAACCACTGGCACAAGGCTATGAGTGGATAACTCCGGAATTTGTTAATGAAGGTGTAACCAACTTTTTCAGTAATATTAACGATATTGGTGTAACAATCAACGATTTGCTGCAATTTAAAATGACCCAAAGCGGAATGGATGCAGGTCGTTTTCTGATTAACACAACAGCCGGTGTTGCCGGTTTTGTTGACGTAGCAACAATGATTGATTTGCCCAAGCATAAGGAAGACTTTGGGCAGACTTTAGGGTATTGGGGGGTTCCCTCAGGCCCCTACCTGGTATTGCCGTTCTTCGGGCCAAGCTCACCCAGAGATACATTTGGATTGGTAGGTGATGCGTTGTTTAATCCGCTGACTTATGTTTCCGTATTTGGAGGCACAGCAGTAAACGCAGCTGTTGCGGGTTCCAGAGTTGTTGATATCACTGATAAACGAGCGCACTTAATGACGACTGAAAAAATCATTAACGAAGGCTCTATCGATCGTTATGACTTTATTAAAAACTCTTATCAGCAAAACCGTGAATATTATATTCATGACGGCAATCCGCTTGAAGACGTTGATCCAGACATGAATGATGAGAGCTCTGGCTCTGGATCAACTAAAGGTTCCGGTAACGGGAAAAATACCACACCTTCAACACCCGCCAATAAAAGTACAGACAGCGTTAATAAACCCGATGCTTCAAAACCATCTGCCAATGATAAAAAGCCCGCTCACTTTCTGGAATTAACAGAACCCAAGTAAAAAGTTATAATGGCTTCATCTTCCTTATAAAAGTTACAATAAAGACACGCTGTAGTTACTGAACTCTTCGTGTCTTTATGATGTTGGCATCAAGGAATAAAACAGACGTTTACTTATTACGCTTTCTGCTTATCAAAGATGGTTAATCCTGTCAAATGGAATGTGGCGAGCTTATTAAGCTCGAAGATTTTTTATCATAAATTCTGTTTTAAGATTGAAAAAAATATAGTATCACTTACCTATTTACCATTATCCAAAAGCCAACATTTTGTCTGGAGCTTTGAAAATATTCCATTTATTATTTTGCCTTAACATCCCGAATCACATGATATGCAGAATTTTTTTTCAGGCATCAATTAATATTTATTCCTCTATAAACGGCTATTTTTTACTATTAAACAGGTATTTCTAATGCTTGTTGTTCTATTTCATGCCAAAATATACCTTAATCTTAAGCGTTAATTCGAGAAACCATGAAAATTGCTATTTTGTCACGCAACCCTAAACTCTACTCAACCGCTCGCTTGGTTGAGGCCGCACAAGCTCGCGGACATGAGGTACGGGTTTTGGATGTTTTGCGTTGCTATATGAATATTACGTCGCATAATCCATCCATCCATTATCGGGGAGAAGACTTAACCGGATTTGATGCTGTTATTCCAAGAATTGGTGCTTCCGTAACATTTTACGGCACGGCTGTACTCAGACAATTTGAAATGATGAATGTCTTCCCGCTCAATGAATCGGTGGCCATATCACGTTCAAGAGATAAATTACGATCAGTCCAATTACTGGCCAGAAAAGGAATTGGTTTGCCGGTAACCGGCTTTGCCAATAATCCGGATGATATTGAAGATTTAATTTCTCAAGTCGGCGGTGCACCATTGGTGATTAAATTATTACAAGGCACTCAAGGAATCGGTGTCGTATTGGCAGAAACCCACAATGCCGCCGAAAGTGTTATTCAGGCTTTTATGGGGCTAAATGCCAATATTATGGTTCAAGAATTTATTAAAGAAGCCGGCGGCAGCGATATTCGATGCTTTGTAGTCGGTGATAAGGTAGTTGCCTCAATGAAACGTCAGGCTTTGGAAGGCGAATTCCGTTCAAATCTGCATCGCGGTGGCTCAGCGGCCTTAATACGCCTGACACCTGAAGAACGTTCTACAGCCGTGCGTGCAGCAAAAATAATGGGGTTGAATGTCTGTGGCGTTGATATGCTGCGCTCAAATCATGGCCCGGTGATCATGGAAGTTAACTCATCACCCGGCTTAAAAGGCATTGAAGCCGCCAGTGAAAAAAATATCGCCGAGATGATCATTCAGTTTATTGAAAAACGTTTTGAAACCATGGAAACGGCAAAAGATAAATCACCTACCCGTACCCGTACTCGCGGCAAAGGCTAATTATTGGTATGTCGGGTATTATTGATGGCTGAAGATGGGCATAAAATAAAACCCCTGACTTAAGAGGGTGTGCAAACTGTAATGCCTGCAAATGAGTTCTTCAGTTATACTTTTTCGAGTATAACCGAAGAACTCAGGACAAAATTTCCAAGCCTATCCATTGGCAAAGTTATGTCATGCCTATCCTAAAAGTGATAACCTGTTTTATTCATTATTAAGGCCATAATGGCCGCAAGATAGCGGTTTAAAGACATTCATAGAGGTGCAATAATATCTTATTTTACAGGGTGTTAAACTTTATTGGACGTATTAATATTTATTGACATTTAATTATTGTGGGGGTATAAATAAGGGTATATTCAAAAACCCCCCAATGAGATACCCCCATGTTATCAGATACCGCTATCCGTGCTCTCAAGGCAAACCCTAAGCCCTACAAAGCAGCCGACGAAAAAGGGTTACACGTTCTAATCAACCCCAACGGCTCAAAATATTTCCGGTTTAAATATCGGTTTGCGGGTAAAGAAAAAACCTTAGCCCTTGGTGTTTATCCTGAAACTACCTTAAAGCAAGCCCGCGATAAGCGCGACGAGGCACGAAAACAAATAGCCGAAGGTGTTGACCCAAGCGAGGATAGAAAAACTGTTAAGGCCGCTCAACTTGACAGTATGGTTAATACTTTTGAAGCTGTTGCTTGCGAGTGGGGCGCAAAGAAGCAAAAGAACTGGCTGGAAAAAACAAACATGCCACGGGCCAGATTAGAGCAGCATATTTTTCCTTGGTTAGGCAGCAAGCCCATAGCCGATATATCGCCTATGCACATTCTGCAATGTTTGCAGCGACTTGAAGCACGAGGCGTAGCAGCAACAGCTCAAAGAACCTTGAGGGTTTGCAGTCAAGTTTTCTGCTATGCGGTTGCAACAGGCAAAATCGAAAGAGACGTAACAGTGGCTTTAAAAGGCGCATTAACAACCGCTGATACGGTTCATTTTGCAGCTATTACAGAACCCAAAAAAATAGGCGAATTATTAAAGGGGATAGATGCTTATGGCGGGACGTATGTTGTTAGATCAGCGTTACAACTCGCACCCTTGGTATTTGTTCGACCGGGGGAGTTAGGCCAAGCGGAATGGGCGCATATTGACCTAGAGGCCAAAGAATGGCGATATTTTGTCACTAAAACAAAGGTAGAGCATATTGTTCCATTATCTACCCAAGCTGTTGAAATTTTAACCAACCTGCGCCCGCTCACAGGACATGGACGCTTTGTATTTGCAAACCTTAAAACCCCAAGGGGCGAAAAGCCAATGTGTGCTATGACAATGTCTACAGCAATTAGAGCTATCGGTTATGATAAAGATCAAATGACCATCCACGGCTTCCGGGCAATGGCAAGAACCATTCTTGACGAGGTGCTAGGCTTTCGACCTGATTTTATAGAGCATCAATTAGCCCACGCGGTACGAGATGCCAATGGCCGCAGTTATAACAGGACTACACACTTGGCAGAACGCCATAAGATGATGCAATCCTGGGCTGATTACTTGGACGGCTTAAAAAACGGGGCGCAGGTGATAGCATTTAAGGCTAAAGCAGGTTAAATAAGGCTTGCTTTTGTTTATAAAATGTGGTAATGTTTATCGGTCTGGTATCCTTCACGCCTCAGGATACCGATAGCGAGAACATCATTTAGGAGGCTTTCAGGGTGGGCATTCACCGCTGGAATTAGAAAATTTCGTTGAGTAGATCGTTATGCCTTGTCTCTCACCGGCTGCAATTTAGAGCTTTACGCCCCTGTAAATCCGATGTGGGGGAGCTGGATTGTAGCATGAACGTACGCCCGAGTAGGGAGCAGCGGAAACCTTATATTAGGAATCGCAGCTATGTCAACAGCACAAATCCCCGCAACCGGCTTTTTACGCCTTTCGCAAATAATCGGCAGCAAAAAAAACAACATACCACCATTATTCCCCGTGAGCCGAAGCACTTGGCTAAACGGCTGCAAAAGCGGCAGATACCCAGCGCCCTTAAAGTTAGGAGCGCGAAGCGTCGGCTGGCGCGTCGAAGACGTTTTAGCCCTGATCGCAAACCCCCAAATATCTTAGGGGGCAGTCATGGAAACTTTAAAATTGTGTAGCGGTTTTGGCCGCTACCATACCAACGAACCCGACGAAAAAAAGCCCCACAAGCGCCTAACCCCCTATGTAGGCGTTAGCTGGGCGGATATTATCCCCACGCTAAAAGACCCGCCAAAGGTCGAAAAGAACCGCGCCCAATGGCTGATACCCAGCACGCTTTTATCACGCGATCTCGCAGCTCAAAAGGCAGAAGGCCGGTTTGCTTTACTATGGGCCGACCTCGATAAAAACCCGCCAAGCTTCGACGTGATAGGCGCGATCCTGATAGATGCGGGAATTGATACGTTTGAACTTTATTCAAGCCGATCAGCAACCCTCGACAATCAAAGATGCCGCTTGGTTATCCCGCTATCCGAATTACTTGATGCTGAAAGCTGGCGCATCCAGCAGAAAGCATTAAATAACCTACTGGATTTATCGGGTATTGTTCCAGACCGCGCAAATGAACACGCATATCAAATTTTTTTCCTGCCCAACCGGGGAGAATTTTACGCACATGCCTTTCAGACTCCCGGTGATAAGCTACGGTACTCTAAGGGGGCTTTATGACCCCCAAATTCGTTGATTTAATCACGCAGGTGCGCCGTGATGAAGAAGCTGAACGCATTACCTTGGAGACCGAAAAAAAAGCCGCTAAGGTAGCACGCGAAGCCCGGAAACAATCAGGCAAGCCCGACTTGATAAGCAGTTTTAATACTGCTTTTGACGTGGGGTATTGGCTACTCGAAGCCCGTTATGACCAAGACGGCAACAGCGATAGTTACCGCCACCCCAACAGCAAAAGCGGCAATTTTACTTGTGGCGTGCAAATTAACGCGCAGGGATGCGAAAGAGCGCACACCCTAAGCCCCCGCGACCCGCTTTTTTTGCCCAAAAAAGGGGCGCACGACGCGTTTAGTTGTTTTACCGTGTTATTCCATGCGGGTAACCCGGACGCGGCTTTACGTGCGGCAGGTGATTTGCTGAACAGCGAAGGGGGGATTTTAGCCGTTGGGGAGCGGTCGTGGAACGAACAGAGGCAGGAACTGGCCGATCAAAGCGCATTGGATGGGCTACCCGATTATGCCACCAAAGAAGTTTTTAACGGTGATGTACTCGAATTTTTCAGCGACATAACGCTAACCGAAGCGCAGGTGGACGGCATGGAGGATGCTGTATTTTTAATTCAAAATATCATAGTGTCTGGACATATCACCGCTTACCCAAGCCCTGCCAACGGCGGAAAAACCACCCTGTTCAAATATTTTTGCGAAGAGCTGACCAGTAAAGGTATGACGGTTTTATATGTAAATGCGGATGCTGGGCCAGGGGAATTGCGGAGCCATTTTGTTCATGCAAAAAAACACGGCTATGCGGTTATAAGTCCCGACGTGACCCCCGGCAAATCAGCGTCAAACGTGACCGAAAAACTCAAAGTCCTTGTTGATAGTGGAGCGCAGCTTGATAAGTTTGTCTTTATTCTGGATACCTTAAAAAAATTCGTGGACGTGATCAGTAAGCCGCAAGCCAAAGAATTTTACAAATTGTTGCGTGCGGTAACTGTACGGGGCGGCACGATTTGCCTGTTGTGTCACACGAATAAATACCCCGGAGAAGATAAAAAGCAAATTTTTGAAGGGACAGCAGACTTGAGGAACGATATTGACGATATGATTTATCTCGATAGTTACCTTAACGAAAGGACAAAGATGCTTGAAATCACCACCAGACCCGACAAAGTACGCGCAGTTTTTAACCCTGTTTCTTTCCAAATTGATAAAGATAACGGGTTAAAGGTAACGCCGGTTTTAGGTGCGACTATTAACATTTTGCCGAAAATGGATAGAGATATTCTGGATTTACTCAAAGAAGCCATTGGGGAGGGTAAAACCCGGCAAGGTGAAATCATCGAATATGTCAAAGAACGCTGCAACGCAGGCGACAAAAAAATACGGACGAAACTTAAATATTATCGAGATTGCTGCAACCCAGAAATAAAAGCCGCACCAACCGGAAAAGGAAAAGAGCTTTTTTATGAGGTGATTAATCCCCTTGATTACTTAAGTTTTGAGGATGAAGCATGTTAGCCGTATTTTTTTGTAAAACCCCGCAAGCCGCGTCATTGCTGAATTGTCCTTTTTAGGGGTAAAAGTCAGTAAACCGCTGATAGTACCCCCCCCCCATAAAGTAATATATAGGGGATATAGAGGACATAGGGACAATAGGGCGTATAGCACGGCTGGTGCGGTCTGTAGGGGTTCAGGTTTCCCCGAATTAGGGAAAATCGAGTTTCAATAGCCCCAATATTCCCTTTTATGGGGGCGGGTTTTGCTGATTTTTATTAAAAAGTGCCAATTCAGCAATGACGAGGCTTGCAGGAGTTAATGAGAATCATTATTATTGCCCTTTTGGAGCACCCCCCAACGGCTGTATTCAAAAGCAAATGCCCTGATACGGTTTTCTAAAGGCTACAAGCCATAAGCGAAAATAATAAGCAATTATCGTGCCATTTACGCGTGTTGGAGAAGGTTTTTTATTTTAACCGTGTTTTTTCGCTTTTGAGCAATTGGCAACGGCAAAGCAAAAGTTACTCTACCCCACTCCCCCGCGCACATATAACACGGTTTATCGGTGGCTACTCAATGAAGGAAACGTCCATTTAACGCAGACAAAAAATAATATTTTTACCCGCCGGGAGGCGCATCATGTTTAATTTTGAACTTACAAAATTTCCTAAAATTTTTAAAAAAATTTACTGGGGCCGTTTTCAAAACGACACAGATAACTGTAGCCATGAACGGGATGGATTTATAAAAGGACACAACATAAAACAGGTTTTTGACGGGGCGTACCCGTTACCGCTTTGCTTAGATCACACCGAGATTTATAACTGCCACGACGGTTCCCTAATTATGATTTATTCCCCTTATGCGCTCAACACGGAGCTGATAGCGTTTAACGATACCCACGATTTTAGACCCATGAAACAAACGCTTTACGCAGCCGGCGTAACCACCTACATAAAAACATTCATCAATTTGAAAGCCTTTCGAGCTTGGGAGCGCCTCGTTTGTTGCAAAAATCGCAGCCTGCTGGGATGGTGATTTGCACGCGCGGAGCCGTTTTAATCAAGTGGCAACTGTTGCCACTTGATTTGCACGCACGCGCGGAGCCGATGTACAGGTTAAACCAGTTCTGGTTCAACCTGTAGCCTATCCCTCGCACGCGCGGAGCCGTTATGTCCAAATACCCACTTGAGTGGACATTTGCCACCCTACCCGCGCACGCGCGGAGCCGTTCATAAAGGGAAAGTGGCGGTTAAACCAGTTCTGGTTTAACCGGCAGAAGCTACTGCTAAACATCAAGAATTAAAGGCAATACATGGCGTAGCACGGTCGATGCTTTTGGAAATGCGGGAAGGCTTTAGGTTATACAAGTTGGGAAGAGTACGGGGAGAAAGAGTGGGATTATGGTCGGCAACATTTACATAGATTAGCTGATGCAGCGAAGGTTCAGTTAATCGTGTCACCTATAGGTGACAAACAGATACCAGAAACCCACTTACGCCCATTAACCCAAGTACCTGATGATGTTAAGAAACAAATCTGGGACGAAGTAACTGAACAAGTTAGCCGGGAAGTAGAAGAAAAGAACCAGAAGATTACCGCCAAGAAGGTATCGGAAGCCGTAGCCCGCTATGAGGAGTCCTTGAAGTCGGAGCAGCAGAAAACCAAAGTATTGGCCGCGCAGGTAGAGGTTGAAAAGCAGCATGTTCAGGATTGGAGAAGCCAGGACAAAGAGAAATTCACGCCTAAACGATCAGACGCAAAAACGTGTAGCTTAAAATGCAGGGTGACAAAATCCAGACATACGAAAGCAGATAGCAACCCTCTAAAAATACCCACTACATCGACGGCAATTAACTAAAAGTCAGTTAGCCGAACTATCCAAAACTTTTTTACTGGAACTGGAAAAGGAAGCGAAAACCAAGCAAGTGTTGAGCGGGAAAGATTACGGCAGAGGTGGGATAAAGGTTACGCCAGATCTGGCGCAACCTATAAAACCCACGGAAACTGTACCCAAAAGCGAATCAAGGCACCCAACGTCAACACAGCGAGCGGCAAAAATTTTGGGCGTGAGTGCGCGGAGCCGTAAAGGATGGGCAATTACTGCCCACCCCCAACGGCTTATAAAGTTTTGCCGGGTACTTTGCTTTTTTGGGGGTACTTATGGGGGTATATTTTTATTTTTTAATAACACAACCCTTTAATAATAAGGCTTGTAGGTATGAACTATTAAGGCCATAATGACCTTAATAATCCTTTGGTACCTGGGCGTTATTTACCCAAAGCACTAACAATCGCATTACCCATTTCGACAGTTCCACAGGTAGATTGTGGATTAAGGTCTTGGGTAACATACTTGCCCTCATTAACGACTTTTTCAACCGCGTTTTTAATGCGCTCGGCAGCTTCGGTTTCGCCCAGATGGTTTAACATCATAACGCCTGCCATGATAACGGCAATCGGGTTAGCCAGATTTTTTCCGGTAATATCGGGTGCACTGCCATGTACGGCTTCAAATAGAGCCGCATCATCACCAATATTGGCACCTGGAATCAAACCCAGTCCACCGACCAGACCTGCCGTTAAATCCGATAAAATATCACCAAACATATTGGTAGTCACCACCACATCAAATTGCTGTGGATTCATGACCATGTGCATACAAGCGGCATCTACGATTTTCTCGTCAAACTGAATATCGGGATAACGCGCTGCGGTTTCTCTGGCAACGTCCAGAAACAAACCTTGGGTATATTTTAAAATATTGGCTTTATGACAAACCGTTACTTTTTTACGATGATTATCCCGTGCGTATTTAAACGCATACTCGATAACACGTTGTGAAGCTACCCGGGTAACTACCGCCAAACTTTCGGCAATATCTTTTTTAGGCGTCAGATAATGCTCAAGTCCTGCGTAGAGTCCTTCAGTATTTTCCCTGACAATAACAATATCAACATCTTCGTAACGCGTTTTTATACCTGGCCAACTTTTAGCCGGGCGTACATTGGCATACAGTTCGTATTGCTGCCGCAATGCTACATTAATACTTCTAAATCCGGTTCCCACAACGGTCGTCAAGGGGCCTTTAAAGGCTAAGCGGGTTTTATCAAACGAGGCCAAGGTCTCATCGGGTAATGGTGTGCCAAATTTTTCAAAAGCTGCCATACCGGCATACGCTTCTTCCCAATGAATTTTTACGCCTGACGCATCAATAACTTTTACGGCCTCATCCATAATCGAAGGACCAATACCATCACCTTTTATCAACGTGACCTTGTGCATAATTATCTCCACAGTTTAATTAACACTCTCGCCAAACAGCGGGAATGATTTTTTATATAGCATTAAGAAGGGGTGTGAACCCAGGAATTTTAATCGCCACATGAAGCGATATCGGGTTACAGTTGGAATAATAACAAAAAAAGAAATATTCACGTTGTTTTATTTCATTTCTAAATAAGCTTAACGTCCTCAATAAGATCAACCCTGACCTTGTCACCCTCTTTAACACCCTTGCATTCAGTGGGTAAAACGATATAACAATTAGCCAAGCTTATGGAACTGAGTATGTTTGAACCTTGCTTGCCGGAGGATGCCACAAAAAATTTTCCGGTTTGATCTTGGGTTAAAATACCTCGCTGATAATCTTGTCGCCCCGGCGCTTTTTTAAGCGGCGTTGTACAAGTTGCCGTTAATTGCAACGGTTTTGCTGCCGGTGCACCGGACAATTGTCTAAGTGCAGGTGCGACCAGGTACTTAAACGTGACAATAACGGCCACCGGGTTACCCGGCAGTCCAAAAAAACAACAGTCCCCTATTTTTCCAAAAGCCAACGGTTTTCCGGGTTTTATCGCCAGCTTCCAGAAATTGACATTGCCGCAGCGCTTCAGTATTTCTTTAACATAATCAGCTTCACCTACTGACACACCACCGGTAGTAATAATGACATCATGGTTTTTTGCAGCCTCTATAAAACCAGCCTCCAGCAACTGCCTGTTATCAGCAATCACGCCCTTATCCGTTACACGGTAGCAGGCATCCGTTAACAGTCCGCTTAAGGTATACCGGTTACTGTCGTATATTTGCCCTGATGCCAAGGGCTGACCCAATGCCGTTAACTCATCACCTGTTGAAAAAAAAGCAATTCTTACCGGCCGTTTAACAGTCACTTCATCAATTCCGGCCGAAGCCAATAAACCCAGATCAATGGCATTCAACTTTTTGGGATGGGCAAAAAGCAAGCCGCCTTGTTTTACATCTTCACCCACTTTTCTGATATGTTGCCCTGTCGGCGTGTTTGCTGAAAAACAAATCGTTTGTCCGTTAACCTGCACATGTTCCTGCATGACGACCGAATCAGCTTGTTCTGGCACTACTCCACCGGTAAAAATCCGGATACATTGCCCTGATTGCAACAATCCGGCAAAAGGACGGCCTGCCCATGAAGTCCCTGCCAGACTCAGTGTAAAGGGCTGCTCATGGCTAATATCCTGACTGGAAAAAGCATAGCCATCCATGGCGGCATTTCTGTCATGAGGGCTATTGATAGCCGAATAAACCGGTTCTGACAGCACTCGCCCCAAGGCATTTTTTAAGACCACTTTTTCTGATGCTTCGACGGCATAAACGGCTGCTTTAATAGTTGCCAAGGCCTCATCAATAGAAAGTAAAGGCTTGGCTTCCTGGCTGCATAAGTCAATCATAAATGCCCCATGAATTGATTTAAAATAAAGGCCGCTATCATTTCAGGCTGATTGATATCCAGTCGGGTTAACGTGTCTGGCGTTTCCAGTGCAACATCAGAAGCAATGGCAATAATATTCGGATCATTCGGATACAGTAAGGGCTTGTTAAGTGAGGGGCGATGTAATTCAATTTTAGGAAATGGTTCAGCTTTAAAGCCTTCAACTAAAATGAGATCCAGCTCGGATTGATCAAACAGCTTTAATTGATCGTCCAATCGGGGTTCTTGTTCTGGCGTGATTTCAGTAATAATGGCTCGACGATGCGTGGATACCAGCATAACGGGCGAAGCGCCTGCCTCTCGTAAGCGGAAACTGTCTTTGCTTGGCTGATCTATTTGGAAATTATGATGGCTGTGTTTAATTAAACCGATACGCAAGCCATGGTGCTTTAAAATGGGAATGGTTTGAGTCAGTAGCGTCGTTTTACCCGTTCCGCTAAAAGCGGCAAAACCTAATAGGGGGGCATAAGCATGTTGCATAGTAATCAATTCATCAGACTGTTATCGTGGGATAGCTTATTCTAAGGTATTATTGAGTGGGGATCATTATTAATACAGGAGAAAACATTGATTCGAATTTATCTTATTTTATTGCTGATCATTATTGCATTTTTTGGGTTACGCGCGTTTTTAAAAGCATCGCCCTCGGTATTGGCTAAATATGCCAGAATTTCATTGCTGTGTATTTTTGGATTGGTGATACTTTATTTAACAGCAACAGGACGCTTAAACTGGCTATTTGCACTGGCAGGTCTGGTTATTGGGTACCTGGTCAGGTTAATGCCAACATTACTACACTATGCGCCACAATTGCAAAGACTATGGCAGGCATTTTCCGGTACAAAACAAAACACGTCACAACGTCAAAGTGAGGCCAGCGCAAAAGGAAAAATGTCGGTAGAAGAAGCTTATGAAGTATTGGGTTTAAAACCGGGGGCATCAGAACAGGACATTATTACCGCTCACCGCAAATTAATGCAAAAAATACATCCTGACAGGGGCGGCTCTGATTATTTGGCCGCAAAAATAAATTTAGCTAAAAAAATCTTGTTAAAAAAATAATAATATAATGTATTTTTACTCCTTAAAGCGCCATTTTCTGATGATACTAATGGCACTGGCTTCATTAAATGCTTCTGCTGCTGCGGGTTATTATGTACCCGACAAAATTAGTCACCCTGATCTTGTCGACGATAAACACCCGCAAAAAAAAGCGACAAAAAACATCAATTCCATAACTAATCATTCAAGCTCAATTCATAAAAAAACTCATAAAAAACATCCTCCCAAGAGTAATGTTTCCCAAGAAAAAGAAAGCAAAAATAGTAAATCAATTACTTCAATTGAACATAAAAAAATGTCAACTTTAAACTTCGGCTGGCCCATAAAAGGAAAAGTTTTAAAAAATTTTTCTCCATCCCGCAATAAAGGTATTGATATAGCAGGGAAGCAAGGACAGCTTATAAAGGCGGCTGAAGCAGGAAAGGTTGTCTATGAGGGACAAAGCCTGATTGGCTTCGGCAAGCTGCTCATTATCAAGCATAATGCTCTTTATTTAAGTGCTTATACCAACAATAGTCGACTGCTTGTTAATGAGGGAGAAAATATAGAAAAGGGACAAGCTATTGCAAAAGTGGGGAACGTAGGTATTAAACGGACATCTTTACATTTTGAAATAAGAAAAAACGGAAAGCCGGTTAATCCACTAAAATTTTTGCCAAAAAAATAAACCATACCTTTACCTTTGTCCATACGTAGTATTACGTAGGTATTTATACCTATTGTGGTGATGCTTAAATTATGAAAAAATCAACCTCAATACGAATAAATTGCTATATAAAGCAGGCAAATAAATTTGCACGCTAATTTTGGCGAATTTGTTTACTTCGATTATGCCACCCTGAATGCAGGCTGCGGAGGAAAGTCATCGACATTTACATTACTTAAAAGATATTTAATGCTAGTCACCTAAGGCTATTAACCAGGAAATTAATATGAATAACGTATTGTTTGACCCATCACACGATGAAATTGCTGCCCTGGGTGAAGAAGATTTATCTCTTGACGAAGATATTGATAGTGCTGTCATACCTGAAAAAATGGAAGCTATCTCGACTAAATCTACCAGCAATGGCGAATTTGATGCAACCCGTGCCTATTTGAATGATCTCAGTCGATCAAAACTGCTGACTGCTGATCAGGAAAAAACCTATGGCACTCGCGCCTTACAAGGTGACAAAGTCGCTCGCAAGGTCATGATTGAAAGCAACTTGCGTCTGGTAGTAAAAATTTCGTACCGTTACCTGAACAAAGGCTTGCCTTTATTGGACTTGATTGAGGAAGGAAATCTGGGCTTAATCCGCGCTGTTGAAAAATTTGATCCTGAAAGAGGTTTTAGATTTTCGACTTATGCAACCTGGTGGATACGACAGACTATTGAACGGGCCATCATGGATCAAACACGCACCATCCGTTTGCCGATTCATATTGTCAAGGAAATGAATACTTACCTTAAGGCGCAGCGTCATTTGGTACAATCACTTGAGCATGACCCCAGTGCTCAGGACATCGCTGATTATATGGATAAGCCGCTGGACAAAGTCGAAAAAATGCTCAAACTCAATGAACGGGTAACCTCTATAGACATTCCGGGAGCCAAGAATATTGATACACCGTTGATTGAGTCTATTTCAGATACCGACAGTTTAACGCACGATGAACAAATACAAGAAAACAATATGAAAGAAAATATTGCTAAATGTATGCTTGAACTACCTGAAAAACAACGCGAAGTTATCTGCCGTCGCTATGGTATTTGCGGTTATGAGGAATCAACTCTTGAGCAGGTCGCCCAAGAACTGGAGGTGACCAGGGAACGAGTCAGGCAAATTCAAATAGAAGGCTTAAAAAAATTAAAAGACGTCTTGCAATCTAACGGCTTTTGTTTTGAAGCTCTTTTTAATTAAAAAAGCAGGTCACTGCTTAGTCTATGTTGACCTCAATCATAGAACACGGATGACACAGATTATAAGGATTTCAACGGATTTTATTTTTAGTTGAAAAATACCTTTAGTTTTATAGGTAACATTTTAATGGGATTAAAAACGTTCCTTATCGGTGTCTTGTGTGTTCTATTTTTTTTACGGCTGAGTCGTTATAAAAGTGGCTTGCAATGACCAATCCCGGTAATTAAAATTTTGTCCCTGTTCACGAACTGTTTTACAGGCGCTGGGTGATATCTCTCCAATGACCCATTGAACGGCGTTGAATATTCCAACCGATAAAATACCATTATCAGGAAAACCTCTATCAACCGGTGTGTAAATACCGGCGGCTCCCACATTAACATCCACTGCTTCCGACCATACGGCATCACCGACCAGCGAAGCCTGAACAACATAACACTGATTTTCCAGCGCTCTTGCCTGACAGCCTATTTTAACCCGATGGAAACCGGCAATGGTATCCGTGCAACTGGGCACCAAAATTAACACGCAACCGGCTTCAGCCTGCTTTCTTGCCAATAATGGAAATTCACTGTCATAACAAATGTTAATGGCAATTTTGCCGTATTCGGTATCAAAACACTTTAATTCATGGCCGCCTTTAATCAGCCATTGTTCTTTTTCAAAACGGGTCATCATCACTTTATCCTGATAATCAAACTGACCATCAGGCATAAATAAATAAGCGCGGTTTCGATAGATTTCAGACGCTATGCGTACCGGAAACGTGCCCGCCTGAATAATACACTGGTATTGTTGGGCCAGCGTTTTAAACAAGTCGATAAAATCATCATGCAATGACTGCATGGCCTCTAGCTGTCTGCTTAATGAGGAATAAATATCCTGGCCGAACAAGGATGCCAGTTCCATACTGAAATATTCAGGAAACAGCAGAATTTTGGCCTCTTGTGTCGTCGCCCCGGCAACCCAGCATTCAATTTTTTGTTGGTAAGCCAGCCAATTTTCCAGAAAACTGATTTCGTACTGAGCCGCTGCAATTTTAACGTTCATGCTTTAAGCCAAAAAGTCATCGGTTTGGGTGTTTCTTGGGTTTCATCCAGATCTTTCCACGAGTAAGTCGTTTTAAGTTCTGGATGTTTAACATAGCCCCGTTTGTTCCAGAACAAATCCAGAGGAACATAATTAGCCGGGCGACGCAGATGATCTATCGGCCGCTCTACACAACAAAAAGTAATGACTTTAAAACCGCCCAAGTCTTCAGCATGCGCTTCTCTTTGCTCAAAAAACTGCACCCCCAACCCCAGACCGCGATAATCCTTGTTTAAAACCGATTCACTGCAATAAAAAACGTCATCAAGGTTGTAGTCGTGTTCAAGAAAAGGCTTTTTAAGTTGATCCGTTTCATATTGCATGGGAATAGCGGTCGAAGCCCCCACTACTTTATCCCCATCAAACGCTAACACGATGACGCTTTCAGGCGTGTCAATATAGGTTTGCAGGTATTTTTTTTCATAGTCATAATCCCCGTCGTACAAATAAGGAAAATCACGAAAGACTTCAATTCTTAAGCGTGCAAGTTCAGGAACGTAGTGCTCAAGTGCGGCACCGCTGCATCTCTCAATGCGAATAGCTTGGGTCATGGATTTAATCAAGATAAAAAAAGTATGATTTTAGTCGAAATACCAAAAAAAACAAAAGGTGCAAGGCGAAATAACCTTGAACCTTGAACCTTTAGCCTTGTACCTTTAGCCTCTTATAATACTTAACACGGGTCAGTTTATGTAAAAACATGACCGCCATAATCGCACCGCTGGTATCGGCAACCCAATCAGCGACATCTGACTCCCGTCCCGCAATAAACGACTGATGCCATTCATCAGATAATCCGTACAAACTGCAAAAGGCAATACTGAGCAAAGCCAGTATAATAGGCGAACTAATTAAATGTTTAAAGTTGCGCCACGCCAGCAACCCCATAATAGAATAGGCACTGGCGTGATAAAGTTTATCCTGATAGTCAAAGCCAAAATCAAAAGGCTTTTGAAGCGATGATTGATCAGAAAGCCAATAAATAAATAAGCAATAAAATAACAATAATGTGAAATCCAGAATTTTAATCATGTATAAATCAACGACCAGTAATGAAAAATGTATTTAAATTTGCCGAAGCGTGTTTGCAGGGTATCGCTATCGATGAAAAATTGGCACTAACCCATCAAGCATGGCACCTATTTGAAAATAATCAACTAAGCTTTATGTCAGAACTGTCGGTACTGCCAATTACTCAGGTAAGGTTTCCTGACAAGCCGGTTTTATTGCCTCCGCGAGACATGCCCAAACGGAAAATTGGCTCCCCTGAAGGGGTTTCCGCTTTTTTTCATGCTATTGCTCATGTCGAATTTGTGGCTATTTATCTCGCTTGGGACTTGCTTTATCGCTTTCGAGGATTGCCCGAACAATTTTATCAGGATTGGCTAAAGGTTGCTGATGAAGAAGCGCAACACTTTGAATTAATCAGGCTACATTTAAAGACGCTCAATGTAAATTATGGCGATTTACCCGCCCATAACGGCTTGTGGGATCACGCCAAAGAGACTGCCGATGATTTACTGGCCAGATTAGCCATGGTGCCGCGCTGTATGGAGGCGCGTGGACTGGATGTAACACCGGCCATCATCGCCAAATTTAAGAACGTGGGTGATGACGCCAGTGTAACCTTGTTAGAGCGCATTTTAACAGATGAGGTAGGCCATGTAGAGCGCGGCTCATACTGGTTTAAATGGGTCTGTGGGCAACAAGGCTGTGAACCTGAAACTAAATATCGTCAACTAATAAAACAATATTATCAAGGGGGCAAGCCAAAAGGCCCTTTTAACCGAGAAATGCGTATAATTGCAGGCTTCTCGAATGCTGAGCTGGACTGGCTGGAAAATACAAACCTATGAACACACACAAAATTTTTGATACGCCTCTTTTGGGCTTGGGCTTTAGAGTTTTCTTTGCCTTGGCCGGATTATCGGCGCTCATTTTAATCGTGCTTTGGAATGCTGTTTTTAAAGGCACCTTAACTGCAGATAATTATTTTGCCAACAATTATTGGCATGCCCATGAAATGCTGTTGGGTTATTCTGTTGCCGTTATTGCCGGATTTTTATTAACGGCCGTTAAAAACTGGACAGGCAAACCCACATTAACGGGTGATAAACTGGCGGGACTGGCGTTGTTATGGCTTTATGGTCGCATTTTGCCTTTTTATGCCGGTTTATTACCCGACGCTTTTATTGCCCTCATTGATTTTGCTTTCCTGCCCGTTTTGGCTTATCAAACCAGCAAACCGATTATCCAGGCAAAGCATTTCAAAAGCCTGATTTTTATTGGCCTGTTACTATTATTAGCACTGAGTAATGGCTTGATACATGCAGAAATTTTGGAGCTCTGCCAAGGCACTGCGTGGATCGGTATTCAACTGGTCGTCGCGACCATTATTATCCTGATTCTAATCCTTGCCGGACGAGTATTTCCGTTCTTTACCGAACGTGGTTTACATGGCACGCTGATCATAAAAAATCCGTTACTGGATGCCTTGTCCATAGGCTCCGCTGTTGCCGTTTTTGCTTTGCAACTGTCAACTGTTTCGGGAACGCTTTTAGCACTGACAGCCATTTTTGCCGTGATAGTCAATACCGCACGCCTTTCTGGCTGGTATGTGCAACGGATATGGTATGTACCGTTATTATGGATACTCTACACCGGTTATGGCTGGATTATACTGGGCTTTATATTAACCGCATTATCCGCCTACGCCTGGGTATTACCTTCGTTGGCCCTACATGCCTTTACACTGGGCGGCATCGGCGTATTAACGTTAGGCATGATGGCCAGAGTATCATTAGGCCATACCGGCCGGGTGCTCAGACTCTCGAATGCCATGGCTATCGGGTTTGTATTAATTAACCTGGCGGCCTTGCTCAGAGTCTTATTACCACTGGCGTTACCCAACTGGTACAACCTGATAATTTATGGTTCAACGCTATCCTGGCTGACTGCATTTTCTTTATTTATGTTTGTCTATGCACCCATTTTAACCAGTCCACGTATTGACGGACAAGAAGGTTAGTGTTCGCTTAGGCGAAGGGAACACTACAACATACTGCCGGTTTCCAGAAACTTGATATGCATATCAAACGCATGATGTAAATCATGCGGTATATGCCCCGGTTTACAGGTTGACAGATATTGATACAACGCCTCCTTATACAGCGGGTGCGCACAATTTTCGATAATGGACTTGGCTCGCTGGCTGGGCGACAAGCCTCTCAAATCAGCAATGCCCTGCTCCGTGATAATGACTTTGACACTGTGCTCACTATGGTCAACATGGGCGCACATCGGAACAATAGACGATATCTTGCCACCCTTGGCTATAGAGGGTGCCATAAAAACAGACAGATAAGCATTACGTTCAAAGTCGCCACTGCCACCGATACCATTCATTAAATCGGAACCCAACACATGGGAAGAATTGGCATGACCATAAATATCAAATTCCAAACCCACATTCAAAGCAATCACACCCAGACGTCTTATCAGCTCAGGGTTATTTGAAATTTCCTGCGGCCTGAGAACAATTTTATCGCTAAAAAAGTCCATATTATCAAAAATGGTTTGCAGTTTACCGGGCGTGATTGTCAAACTGGACGCACTGACGCCAGTGACCTTGCCACTCAAAAGCAAATCAACAACCGATTCTTGCAGCACTTCGGAAAACAGGGTAAATTTTGGGATATCCGGATTTTTACCCAAGGTTTCCATCACTGCATTATTGATATTACCGACACCGCTTTGAAGCGGCAAAAACTGTTTAGGGATACGCCCGGCATTAAGTTCGTTCAGTAAGAATTTTTCAACATTGTGTGCTATCTGGACACTGGTTCCATCATTTTTTGTAAATGCCTCAATTTGATCGGCCTGATTGGTTTCGACAATACCTATAATTTTAGCCGGATCTATTTGCACATAAGGCTTGCCTATTTTATCCATCGTGCCATAAAGTGGAATAACCGCACGCTTGGGTGGATTTGGCAACGTCACATTATCGGCAAACTCGGTAATTCGTGAGGAAAAGTAACTATTTCTTTCAATAATTATTTTTTTTGCCTTCTCTAAAAAAGTTGGAGAATTGCCAATACCCGATGTCAAAAAGACACGGCCATCGCTGGTCACATCAACCGCCTCAACGACGGCCACATCTATCTCGCCAAAGAAACCGGCGCATAGCATTTGTGCAACTTCACCCAGGTGCATATCAACAAATTCAACTTCATTATTGTTGATGGCTTTGCGCATACCGGATGCTGACTGATAAGGCGCACGCCATTTAACGCACTTTGCAGCCGCCAACTCATCATCAACTTGGGCACCCACAGAAGCGCCGGTAATTAATCTTATGGTAAAGTCTTCACCTTTTTCATGTAGCGCCGTAGCTCGCCTGGCAAGGGCAATAGGCACAACTTTTGGAGATCCTGCGGCGGTAAAGCCGCTAAAAGCGACCATGTCATTATTGTTAATAATGCCGGCCGCTTCTTCGGGCGTTAATAGTGAATAGCGCGTCATGATTTAATCCTGTTACCGGTAAGGAACGTGCAACAAATAGTCCGCCACAGATTCACCGATTAAATCTGTTTATAATCGGTGGCAATTTTTGCAGGGGGTATTTGTGCGAATCACTTAAGGCATCCTTCACTCCTCGGTTTACACTTTTTGCAATTAACATCTCGTCGGGTTACGGCTAGCGCCTGACCCGACACAGATTATTAGCATTTTTTGTGATAAAAAAAGTGTCAACTGCTTTTGGGCTTCTATGAAGGATGCCTCATTTAAGACCTTATTTTCCAATAAAATTGGGTTTTCTTTTCTCAAAAAATGCAGTCAGTCCTTCGTTATAATCAAGACTGTCATAGACGTATCGTCTAAGCCCTTGAATCCTCTCAAACTCATCCGGATTGATGGCATTTGCCTCACACAGAACACGCATTTCTTCTTTGATGACCGCGATGGCAAGCGGTGCTTTTTCACAGATTAGATTGGCAATGGCAAGGGTTTTATTTTCCAACTCCTCATCCGGAACAATATGGTTCAATATGCCAATCTTTAAAGCCTGTTCAGCAGAAATCGGGGTCGCGGTAAAAATAACTTCTTTCATCACATGCAAACCCGCATCGCGAATCAAATTATGAATACCCACAACATTATAAGGAACCCCCAGATTAACCGGCGTCATGGCAAAGGTGGATTTATTACTGGCAACAACAATATCCGTACTCATGACCAATTCAAAAGCGCCGCCCCACACACTCCCTTCAATCATGGAAATAACAGGTTTCGGATAACGCTGAATGGTTCGCGTAAGAATACGCAACGGGTCTTGATAGCTCAACGGCAGTGGATCGCGCTTGGCCTTGGGCAGTTCACTGATGTCATGACCGGATGAGAATACTTTGCTGCCCTTGGGCGCTCGCAAAATAACACAGCGAATCTCGGGAACATTCAGCTCTACCAACGCTTTCAAAATATCTTGAATAAAGCATTCGCTCAACGCGTTCAATTTTTTAATATAATTAAACTCAATAATAGCGACCCTGTCTTTGAGTTCAACCTTTACAAATTCATAATTATTCATTTCAAGCTATCATAAGTTAGTTTTTCTGCAATGTATTGACTGACAGTCTCTACGGCGTGTCGTGGCGAAAGCTGATTACTCTCAACACTGGCTTTGGTTTTACCATACAACTCATTAATATCCTGAGTGTTATAAATCATATTAATAACATTTTCCTCAATTTTCCGCTTCATCCAGCGCACATTTTGCCCCTTCCGCAGCAATGCCACTTTTCCGGCAGGCTCCATAGTGGCATAAAATAGCTCGACAACATCCCAAATATTTTTTATTCCCGTATTATCTCTTGCGCTACACGTTAACGCCGGTGCCTGCCACTCCATATATTTTGGCTTTAAAATATGCAACGCATTTTTAAGCATATTTCTGGCAATTTCAGCCAGCATTTTATTATCGCCATCACACTTATTAATGACAATAACATCGGCAACTTCCATGACTCCCTTTTTAATACCTTGAAGCTCATCCCCTGCCCCGGCAATTTGTACCAGGCAAAAAAAATCAACCAAATCAGCCACCTCAATTTCAGACTGCCCCACACCCACCGTCTCAATAAAGACGACATCAAAACCTGCTGCATCCAAAAGAAAAGTCAGTTCTCGGGTTCTTCGGCTGGTTCCACCCAAATGCCCCCCGGCGGGAACCGGACGGATAAAGGCACTATGCTCCCGAAGTAACGTGGTCATTCTTGTTTTATCAGCAAGAATGCTGCCCCCGCTGATACTGCTACTGGGATCAATAGCAATAATGGCTATTTTTAAGCCACTATTGATTAAATACATACCCAAGGCTTCCAGCAAAGTACTTTTGCCTGCCCCCGGTACACCGGTAATACCAATCCGCTTGGCTTTACCAACCAGCGGCATAATTTTATCCAGAATTTCACCGGCCAGTTTATGGTGCTTGGGGTGCGTGCTTTCAATGAGTGTCATTGCCCTGGCAAGAATGGCTCTATTGCCTTTTAAAATCTCCGCGACGATTTCATCGGCACTCATGGCGTTGATCATGCTTGGTTCAACAGCTCCATCGCTTCACGGACACACTTAATCATCTGCGTTCCCGGCCCATAGATTTTGGCGACGCCACGTTCCAGCAAATAATCGTAATCCTGTGGCGGAATCACCCCGCCCACAATGACTTTAATATCACCCCGTCCATACGCCTGTAATTTTTCAATCAACGCCGGCACCAGCGTTTTGTGTCCTGCCGCAAGCGAAGAAGCGCCCACAAAATGCACGTCATTTTCTACGGCCAGCTTGGCAATTTCTTCGGGTGTAGAAAACATCGGACTTAAATCAACGTCAAAACCAAAATCGGAATAGGCACTGGCGATTACTTTTGCTCCCCGGTCGTGACCATCCTGCCCCATCTTGGCAATCAAAATCCGTGGACGACGACCTTCATTGTCGGCGTAATCATCGACCAACTGCTTAACGTCATCGAACTCGCGTGCCCCTGCTTCACTATTATGATACGCTCTGGAAATAACACCGGTTACGCACTCGCTAGGCACCAGATAACGGCCAAAGACATCTTCCATCGCATCAGAAATTTCACCCAAGGTCGCCCGAACGCGTGCCGCATCGATAGCCGCTGCCAGCAGATTGCCGCCCTCTTTGGCAACCACACGAATTTTGTCCAACGTCTCTTTAACTTCCGAACTGTTTCGGCTCAGCTTAAGCTTTTGCAAGCTGGCTATTTGCGCTTCACGAACAGCTTGATTGTCGATTTCCATGACATTAACGGCTTCTTCTTTTTGCAGCTTATACTTGTTCACGCCCACAATAACGCGCTTGCCTTGGTCAATCTGCGATTGGGTTTCTGCCGCCGCCTCTTCAATCATGCGCTTGGGAATACCCAGTTCAATAGCCTTGGCCATACCCCCCGCATCATCGATTTGCTGAATAATTTTACGGGCTTCCTGGACGATATTATCCGTCAATGATTCAACATAATAAGACCCTGCCAAGGGATCGACAGTCTGACAAATTTCAGACTCTTCTTGCAAAATAATCTGGGTATTACGGGCAATACGGGCAGAAAATTCCGTTGGCAATCCCAACGCTTCATCAAACGCATTGGTATGTAAGGATTGCGTTCCACCCAGCGTTGCCGCCAAGGCTTCAATAGTGGTTCTGATGATATTATTATAAGGATCCTGCTCGGTTAAACTCCAGCCAGACGTTTGGCTATGGGTACGCAGCGCCTTGGACTGCTCATTGCCGCCTAACTGTTCAACTGCGTCGCTCCACAAGTAACGCGCAGCACGCAACATGGCCACGTTCATAAACAAATTCATGCCAATGCCGAAAAAGAACGATAGACGCGGAGCAAAGTCATCAATTTTTAAACCGGCATTAATCGCCGCCTTAATATATTCAATACCGTCGGCAATGGTAAACGCCACTTGCTGAACACAGTTGGCACCCGCTTCACCCAGATGGTAGCCACTGATACTGATGGTATTGTAGCGAGGCATGTTATTTGAACAATATTCGATGATGTCAGAAATGATACGCATCGAAGGCTTTGGCGGATAAATATAGGTATTACGGCACAAATATTCTTTTAAAATATCATTCTGAATCGTACCGGTCAGTAACGCTTGCGCCACCCCCTGCTCTTCTGCGGCAACGATATAAAAAGCCAAAACCGGAATAACGGCTCCGTTCATGGTCATGGAAACCGACATTTGCTCAAGGGGAATCTGGTCAAACAACACCTTCATATCTTCAACGCTATCAACCGCGACACCGGCTTTGCCAACGTCGCCTTCTACACGCGGATTATCGGAATCGTAACCCCGATGGGTTGCCAAATCAAACGCGACAGAAAGACCTTTTTGGCCGGCAGCCAGGTTCTTTCGATAAAACGCATTGGATTCTTTGGCTGTGGAAAAACCGGCATACTGTCTGATGGTCCAAGGCCTGGCGGTATACATGGTGGCTTTGGGACCACGAACAAAAGGAGAAATACCCGGCAGGGAGTCAATTGTTTCCAGATTTTTGGTATCTTCAGCGGTATAAAGTGACTTGATATCAATACCTTCCAAGGTCTTGGAAACCAAATCATCGACCGTCTTACCCATTCTTTTTACTTCAGAGTTAGCTAATTCCTTCCACTGATCTAATTTCCCGTCCATCTTATCGCTCCATTAAAATCTTCAATTTGACTAAATACAACAGCGCTTAAACAGGTTAGAGACTCCAGTAGGCTGTCCGGCAAGAGAACACTTAGCCCTCTAACTCAACAGGAAAGATAGCATATTTATTAGCGTATAAGAAAAAAGTTTCCCTTACTAATAGGCACCCTTAATAGAAGCCCAAAAGCAGTTGACACTTTTTTATCAAAAAAAATGCTAATACTCTCTGTCGGGTTAGGCACTAGCCGTAACCCGACACAGATACTTCGATTTGTCGGGTTACGCTTTCGCTAACCCGACCTGATTTTTATACTCGATTTTATTGAATGCTAATCCCGTCAATAAAAATTGCTTCAGCTGTATGCTTTAACTGCACGACTGACCGTTGTGTAATGCACGCCAAATTCATCGGCAACCTTCTTCATCGTATAATCGCCGCTTAGATAAGCCAACGCCATTCCATACTGCCGGTTTTCCTTGTGATCCAGTCGGTAACTGATCAATGGCTTGGCAGGTAACCGATGCTGTGCACGCGGGATTTCATCCAATGACTTTTCGGTGGAAATTTCGGCCTGCATAAGCTCTACAAAGGTCTTGCTGCCAAGAAAAATCTGGCAGGTCAATTGGTTCCATACACTGGATAAACCAATACCCGAACGAACAAAATCCTCATACTTTTTTAGCGCCCGGTTATGTTGCTTGCCAAATTGCCCCAACAACCAATCCGTCTCCAACCAAAAGGGCGTCGCTGCCACACCCATCGTCGCCGGATAACTGCTCCAAGGCCAATCACCAATCTCCTTGACCATACCCGCACGTAACGGGTTAAGCACGACATACCGTGCCAGTTCCAGCAAGTAATTATCCTTCTCCACCAAAATGGCCTTATAACGTCCCTGAAATAAATGCCCGACACTTCCGTGGGTACGATTAATGTATTGTGTATAGACACCGTTTAACTGGCGCATACCTTGGGCAAGATTACCATCCGGTGTCTCCACCACAATATGATAATGGCTGGTCATCTGACAATACGCATGAATGTACCAATTCAAACGTTGGCAAACCTGACCCAGCAGATTCAGCCACACTTTGCGGTCATCATCGGAAAAATAAATATCATCCTGTCGATTACCCCGCGAAGTGACGTGGTAAATTCCACCTGATAATTCTATACGTAGAGGTCTTGTCATAAAGGAAAATTAAAAAATTATAGCATAACAATATGATAATTAAAGACCTGGCCCTATATTTCTTATTCAATTATTTTATTTATAATAACTTATTGTGACGAATGTTAGGATATAATTCAAATGTAAGTATTCAGCCCTCCCCTTTTTTTAAAGAGAGGGCGTGAATAATTACATCCAAATAAGGTTATATTGCATATAACTTAAAACAATCTACAGAAAAAGGCGACTTAATGAATAAACTAACCAAATATTTTCTTACCGCTTCACTGGCAGTAATTAGTCTTTCATTTCTCCTTGGATGTACTCCACCGATATACACGCATTCCATTGAGTATGACTATGATGCTCAAGGTAAAGTAGTCGGATATAAAGAAATTGAATCCGTTGTTCAACAATCACCATCAGCATCCCCAATGAAGGTAAAAATCAATCATAAAGATAAATTAGAAAATTAATATATCTGCTGTTTTTTCATTTAGGATGCAAATTAGATTTGTATCCTATCAAAAATCTACATTATTATAAAGTTTGCGATCAAACATGAAAATATTTAAAAAGCTAATAGTATTTTTTTCGTGTGTGTTGTTTTTATGCGATATTTATGGGTGTTCCGTTAAAATTGATAAGAAAGAAATCGTAACGTCTCATCACAAAATTGAAAATGCAGATATAGTATATATTGGCTCTCATCCACGAGTAATTCTACTTCAATATTCTGATAATTATAATTTCCAAAAAGACTTTGAACGTGAAGTTGGGAAGCAGCTTAATGAAATTGGAGTTCTCAATGAAAGCCAGTATTGGATTGACAACCAAGTCGGTTTTGAAGGCAGAAGCAATTTTTTTCAGGATAATTACAGCGTAGGCTTATTGCGCGAATACCCAACTAATAAAAGGTTTATTCTTTTTTCAGAGCTTGATGTATGTGATATTAACTTACATACCGACACAGGCTCATTTGGTACTGTATTAGCCGGAGCATTTCTTACCGGAACCATTATTGGTTCTCCTTTGGGTATTCCTATGATGATTGGTGGTGGCTTGCCCAGAACTGAGGTTTCGGTATCTTTCAAATATGATTTGTTAATTTATGATCGAAAGCTTAATGCTATTGTATGGAAAGATAAAGTCGATGTGACTGAGTCAGATAGAGTCAATGGTTCAATGAAAGACGGTGATAAGAGTGATATACTTAGATACTATAACTCATTAATAAACAATGCCTTTATTGTTTCCTCGCAAAAAGGAATCAAGTTCGTTAGCAAATAGCCCCAATGGAACAAAAAGGAAGCGAGTAATTATTAAGTTTCTGGCTTTCCGGTTCAGGTCTTTCATTATTATATTTCAATATGACCATGAAAATTCCGGCACTTCGATTAGGTATAAACTAATCACCATTTTCAATATTATCTGATTTTCGGCATCCTTCAATCCTCAGTTTACACTTTTTCAATTACAGGTTTTATAAAGCAAGAAAAAGCGATCCCTTTCGATGTATAAATGAATCAGAAAAACCTTCAGTTCATTGTACACTGAAGGTTTATATTCATGCCATTAGCCAATCCAGCAGATTTCCAATTTCCACTTGAAGAGCCTTTTTGCGGAAGGCTATTTACGCGGCGTCCCGATCTAACCAACGATATTCGTTTACTCATCGGCACTAACGCTCTTCATGCCCTATTGAACGGTGTCTGGGGAACCATAACCCGTTTGGCGGATGAATACGGTATTTCCAGAACGTTCATTTATGCGCTGGCAAATAAATTAAAGAAAGTCGGTCAACTTCTTTTTGAAGAATCTACGGTAGCTACTCACGCCCCCTCTCTCCGAGAACAAGCCTTAGAGAGAATGCTGTCGCTCCGGCTGGAGTGTGCCAGCAGTATTGGCGCAACCTCTACCGTCATGACGCGGTTTGGACTGGAATTATCCTCTACGGGGTCTATCAGTCAATCGCTGTCACAGATCGGTGGCTTGTTGCCAATGACCGTCTCTACAGAGCCGGGCATCATCCAGTATCTGGTTTTTGCCAGTGATGAGATTTTTTCAAAAAATTTTCCGATACTGATTACCGTAGATCCGTGTAGTAGCGCCATTCTTCGAATGGAGCTCGCTGACAGTCGCAACGCTGACGATTGGAAAAACCATTTTGAGTGTCTTATGGGTAATGGGCTCAAGACTATGTACCTGGTTTTCGATGACGGTATCGGATCCGTGCAGGCCATGCCAAGACCATGGGCGGTGTGCGTCAAACAGACACTTATCATGCGATTGCCCATAGACTGGGAAGCTGGAGTGATCGCCTTGAAACAGCCGCCTACGCCGCGATTGAAAAGGAATATGAGGCAGCAAGAAAACTGAAGTCGGCCAAAAGTAACGGTATGCAAGAGAAACGGCAAACCGCTTACGCGAAAGCCATAGAGCTTGCTGAAAAAGCAATTACGCTTTACGACAGCTTTAGTTATCTTTATCGCTGTGTGATCAGTGAGCTCAACGTATTTGATGCCAAGGGTTGTTTGCGCAATCGACAACAAGCCGAAGCAGGCGTCAACATCGGGCTTACGCTGATTGACGAGTTAAATCACTCGCACACCCGCAAAGCGGTGACTAAGGTAAGACATGCTTTCCCGATTTGTTCCATTATTTCGACATCGCCAAAAAGGTCGTTAGCGAGTGTGACGAGTTGGACATTGATGAGGATCGGTTGAAGGCTTATTGTAGCGCCTGGCAATGGGGAAAAGCGGCGCGGAAGGCTAAAAAGAGTGGGCGAAAAAGGATCGCCCAAGAGCAAGAGCAATTCTGCCTGGACATCGCCATGGGCTTGCAGCAGGACACTGAGAATGAGGAGTTGACTATTCAGCAAGCGGTTTATTCCAGGCTGGAAAAAATCGTTCAGAGCTCGGCTTTGGTGGAATGTATCAATTCGATTCTCCGGCCCTACTTGAATACCAGCAAAAATCAGGTCACCCAAGAAATGTTAAATCTGATTATGCATTATCACAACTATCGCCGTTATCGTGATGGTGTCAGAAAAGGTAAGACGCCCATGGAGATTCTGACCGGAAAAGAGCAAACGAAAGATTGGCTTGCCCTCCTGCTGGATATAATTAGAGAAAAGAAACCTGAATTACTACTGGTTTCTTAACTTTAAGAAACCGTTAGTCATTCAATCTTTAAAAGGCACTGGCCGTTTGTTAATGGTCACGGTAGCTTATTGCTAATTTTTTTGACGTCAAAAGTGTCAACTACTTTTGGGCCTCTATGAAGGATGCCTGATTTTATAACCAAACTTTCCTAGCCAACTGTCAAGTTTTACATATAGCTCAATTAAATTTGAAGCTTTAATTATATGTTTATCTGGCGGCATTGGAGCAAATGGCGGGATACCTGTAAATTCTAATTGAATTGTAATAGGTTGTTTGCAAAGCGTGACTGGGTTTGCACCCCCCGTCACTGACGTTTTGTTTGTGTTAAGGTTATCAAACGTAGCAGTCGGTAAACCCTGACCAGCTTCGTTTTATTTTTTAATGTAATAATGAAAGACCTGATAATCATCTAGCCTGCCTCCCCGATCGGTGCCAGTGGTGTAAACT
>JBAXXH010000039.1:0-29294 GCA_037127995.1 Methylococcaceae bacterium
ACGCGATAAATCGCGTCTCTACGGAGATTAATTTATGGTTGATAGGTATAAAGGTTATTTCTGCGAAAGAACTTACCCATTAGACGAATCCAATCGTTTGCTTGATTGGGAAAATCCTGCTTTTAACGGGTAAAATATTCTCCAGAAATCACCTTATACATAGAAGCATCTATTTTGATTCCCAACTTGAGAACATTGGCAGGAAAAATGACTTCGTAGTTTATATGACTAAACAATAAGGAAACTGGTCAATGAGCACTAAAAATCATACTCAACAATTATTTAGCCGTCAGATTTTATTAGCTGCGCTAGGGGATGCCTTGCGCAAACTGGCACCTCAACAGCAATGGAAAAATCCGGTCATGTTCGTGGTTTATATCGGCAGTTTGCTGACCACCGGGTTATGGCTTTGGGCATTACTTTCCGGGGATAACGCACCCACTCGCTTTATGTTTAGCGTGACTTTCTGGCTGTGGTTCACCGTGTTGTTTGCCAATTTCGCGGAAAGCGTTGCCGAAGGCCGCAGCAAAGCACAAGCGGCCTCTTTACGAAGTGCCAAGCGCGATATTATGGCGAAGAAGCTGGATAAACCACACTACAGTCATGATTACGCCAAAGTCGCCAGTGCCACACTCAGGCGCGGCGATATCTTGCTGATTGAAGCCGGTGACTTTGTACCCGCCGACGGTGAAGTCATCGAAGGCGCAGCCAGTGTCGATGAAAGCGCCATTACCGGTGAAAGTGCACCGGTTATTCGGGAATCAGGCGGAGATTTTAGTTCGGTAACCGGCGGTACGCGGGTATTGTCCGATTGGCTGGTGGTACGGGTCGTTGCCAATCCCGGAGAAGCATTTCTGGATCGCATGATTGCGATGGTGGAAAGCGCGACACGGCAAAAAACGCCCAATGAAATCGCCCTGACGATTTTACTGGTGGCCTTGACGCTGATATTTCTGCTGACCACGGTGACGCTGCTGCCGTTTTCTATTTATAGTGTGGAAACCGCCAAAGTCGGCACGCCGGTTTCGATTACCGTATTGGTGGCCTTATTGGTTTGCCTGATTCCTACCACCATCGGCGCTTTGCTGTCGGCTATCGGCGTTGCCGGTATCGGACGCATGATGCAGAAAAACGTTATCGCCACTTCGGGACGAGCCATTGAAGCGGCGGGTGATGTTGATGTGTTATTGCTGGACAAAACCGGAACGATTACCTTAGGTAACCGTCAAGCCTCGGCATTTTTTCCGATTGGTTTGATCACTGAAAAAGAATTGGCCGATGCCGCGCAACTGGCGACACTGGCTGATGAAACACCGGAAGGTCGCAGTATTATTATCCTTGCCAAGAAAAAATTTTCTATTCGGGAACGCAATATTGGCGAACTCAATGCAACGTTTGTCCCCTTTAGCGCACAAACCCGAATGAGCGGTGTTAATATCGGTGATCGTCAAATTCGTAAAGGCGCTGTTGATGCTGTTCGCGGCTATGTGGAATCTCAACAAGTCATGTTTCCGGAGGAAGCGACACGGATTTCAGATATTGTCGCACGCCGTGGCAGTACGCCGTTGCTGGTTGCAGATGGCGGACAGGTATTGGGTATTATTGAACTGAAAGACACGGTCAAAGGCGGCATTAAGGAACGTTTTATAGAGCTGCGGAGCATGGGTATTAAAACGATTATGATTACCGGTGATAATCGTTTGACCGCCGCAGCGATCGCGGCGGAAGCGGGCGTTGATGACTTTTTGGCCGAGGCAACACCGGAAACCAAGCTCAAGCTTATCCGCGAACACCAAGCCGAAGGTCGTCTGGTGGCGATGACCGGCGACGGCACCAATGATGCGCCGGCATTGGCTCAGGCCGATGTGGCGGTGGCGATGAATTCGGGTACGCAGGCGGCCAAGGAGGCCTGCAACATGGTCGATCTCGATTCCAATCCCACCAAGCTGATCGAAATTGTTGAAACAGGCAAACAAATGTTGATGACGCGCGGTGCCTTGACCACCTTTAGTCTGGCTAATGATATCGCCAAGTATTTCGCGATTGTTCCGGCGGCGTTTGTCAGTATTTATCCGCAACTTGAGGTGCTCAATATCATGGGGCTAAGCAGTCCTTCCAATGCGATACTTTCAGCGGTTATTTTTAACGCGTTAATTATCGTCACCTTGATTCCATTGGCGCTGAAAGGCGTGACTTACAGGCCGCAAAGTGCGGCTACCTTGCTGCGTAATAATCTGCTGGTCTACGGAGTCGGCGGTGTGATCGTGCCATTTATCGGTATTAAATTGATTGATCTTGGCTTAACTGCGTTATCGTTATAATTTTAGGAGTCACCAATGACCACCCATATTAAACCCGCATTACTTATGTTATTGTTTTTTACGGTGCTAACCGGTATGGTTTATCCCTTGGCAGTCACCTTTAGCGCTCAATGCTTATACCCTAACCAGACAAATGGCAGTTTGTTGGGCACTAATGAGCAGCCGCTGGGTTCTGAATTAATCGGACAAGCCTTTAATCGCCCTGAGTATTTTTGGGGACGGCCTTCTGCGACGTCTCCAACGGCTTATAACGGAGGTGCCTCCAGCGGTTCCAATCAAGGGCCTGCCAATCCTGCGCTGATCGACGCTGTAAAAGCCCGCATCAAAGCGTTACATGATGCAGATCCCGGTCAGTTGGACGCTATTCCCGTAGATTTGGTGACAGCCTCGGCCAGTGGTCTTGATCCACATATCAGTCCTGCCGCAGCCAGCTATCAAATCAGTCGGGTTTCCAGAACCAGGCACTTGTCGCCGGACAGTATCAGTGAGTTGGTGGGTCGTTATACAGAAGGCAGGCAATGGGGGTTCTTGGGTGAGCCACGCGTCAATGTGCTTAAATTAAATTTGGCGCTGGATCAGTACCTAAAGTAACGTATTTGGCAATAATTGGACATGCACATGACTGACTTGCGACCAGATCCTGACGAATTGCTTGCACGCGTAGAGCGTGAAGAAAACCAACGGCGACGTGGGCGGCTCAAGATTTTTTTTGGCGCAGCCGCCGGTGTTGGAAAAACCTACGGGATGCTGTTGGTCGCTCAAGCCAAACGTGCTGAAGGTGTCGATGTGGTTGTTGGACTGGTGGAAACCCACGACCGGCAAGAAACTATCGCTGTGTTGCAAGGCTTGGAAGTGCTGCCGCCCAAGCTGGTTAAACACCGGGGTACCGTGCAACGCGAGTTTGATTTGGAGGGCACCTTGAAACGTCGCCCGACCTTGGTTTTAGTGGACGAATTGGCACACAGCAATGCCGTTGGTTGTCGTCATTCCAAACGCTGGCAGGATGTAGAAGAATTGCTGAATGCAGGTATTGATGTTTATAGTACGCTTAATGTTCAGCATTTAGAAAGTCTCAACGATGATGTCAATTTGGTAACCGGTGTGCAGGTTAAGGAAACCGTGCCGGATACGGTATTCGAGTTGGCGGACGAGGTCGAATTGATTGATTTGCCGCCCGATGAATTATTATTACGGCTTAAGGAAGGTAAGGTTTATGTGCCACAACAGGCAGAACGAGCGATGCGCAGCTTTTTTCGCAAAGGCAATCTCATCGCCTTGCGCGAGTTATCCTTACGCTTCACCGCTGACCGGGTGGATGCACAAATGCAAGACTACCGGGAGATTCACGCAATACATGATGTTTGGCCGGTCGGTGACAGGCTCTTGGTTTGCATAGGACCCAATTCGGGTGCCGAAAGATTGGTACGTGCCGCCAAGCGATTCTCTACCAGTCTTCATGCGCACTGGCTTGTGGCCTATGTGGAAACGCCCGAGCTACAACGCTTTCCGGCTGAACGACGCGATGAAGTATTACGCGTATTGCGTTTTGCCGAACAGCTGGGTGCCGAAACGGTAACCTTGTCAGGGTCTGATATGAGCAAAGAAATCCTGAGTCTCGCCAAAAGCCGCAACGTTACCAAAATCATGTTGGGCAAACCCGGTCGCCGTGGGTGGAAGCGCTGGGTGCTGGGTTCGGTCGTCGATAAGCTGATTGCCGAAGCTCACAATATTAACGTTTATTTGCTGGGAAGCCCTCGCGGCGAAGGTATCTTGGAGCAAAAACGGCCTAAACAAATGCCGGAACCAAAAGTACGACGCCTCGGGTATCCATGGGAGCGTGTTAAGCGACACTGGTTAAGTTGGGGTTGGGCGCTGGTGATGACCAGTGGCACAACACTGCTCGCCTGGTTAATGTCAGGAAAATTTGAGTCGGCTAACTTGATCATGGTTTATTTGCTGGGCGTGGTTTTTATGGCCGCTCGCGTTGGCCGTGAAGCCTCCATTCTGACTTCGATTTTGAGCGTTGCTGCCTTCGATTTTCTGTTTGTAACACCGATTTATACTTTTGCAGTGGCGGATGCCCAATATTTAGTGACGTTCTTTATTATGTTATTGGTGGGGTTGATTATCAGTCATCTAACCAGTAATGTACGTTTTCAGGCGAAGATAGCCTCGCATCGGGAACGCCGAGCCAATGTACTATACGCATTAAGTAAAGATCTCGCGACCGGCCGTAACTTGGCAGATATCTCTAAAATCGCCGTGCGTCATATTCATGAAGAGTTTGGTGGTACTAGCGTATTGTTGTTTCCTGTCGATGATAGCCGGCTGGTTTATCCACAAGAACCGGCCATCGCGGAATCTCTTCATGCTGCTGATCTAGGTGTTGCGCAGTGGGTTTTCGATCATACCCGGATTGCCGGACAAGGCACCGATACCTTACCTGGAGCCAGCGCAGTGTATTTCCCGCTATCCGGATTTCGTGGCGTTATCGGTGTGCTGGCTTTACGTGCCGCAAATCTGCGACGCGTATTTCTGCCTGAACAGCGTCGGCTATTGGATACCTTTCTTAGCCAGATTGCTCAAGCCATTGAACGGGTGCATTTTGCCGAAGAGGTGCAACAAACGCAATTACGTATGGAATCAGAAACCCTGCGCAATTCCTTGCTTAGCGCCATTTCCCATGATTTACGCACGCCTTTGTCAGTTATCGTCGGCGCAGCCAGTACCTTGGTGGAAGAGGATGCCCATCTTAACGCGCCGGATCGACAAGAATTGAGTCTTACCATTTATGATGAAGCGCTACGAATGTCAAACCTGGCAAATAATATTCTGGATATGGCACGCCTGGAAGGCGGGCAAGCGTCGTTGAACCTGCAATGGTATCCGCTGGATGAAATTATAGGCGGCGCTTTGACGCGTATGCACAAACGACTTCAAGGACGTATCGTCAACACACGGTTGCCGGATGGTCTTTGTTGGGTACGGCTTGATGCGGTACTTATCGAGCAGGTATTAATCAATCTGCTGGACAATGCCTGTAAATATACGCCGGGTGGCAGTCCCATTGATATTATCGCCGAACTTTCCACTCATATACTAAAAGTAACCGTCGCTGATCGTGGGTCTGGAATACCTGCGGGATCAGAGGAAAAACTATTCGATAAATTTTATCAGGTACACCGGGAAGGTAAGCAAAGTGGTGTTGGTCTTGGCTTAGCGATTTGCAAGGCCATCGTTATTGCCCATGGCGGCGTTATCGGTGTCGGCAATCGGCATGGCGGGGGAGCACAATTCTTTTTTATATTGCCTGTAGACGAAGCATCGCCGCAACTCGTTGATGAGCTGGAAGATGAATAACACGAATCCTGTTATTGTGGTTATCGAGGATGATTCCCAAATCTGCCGTTTTCTGCGTACCAGTTTGAGGGCGCAGGGCTTTCAGGTGATTGAGGCAGGAACCGGTGAAAGAGGCTTGTTGGAAATTGGCAGGCGTAAACCGGAGTTGGTCATTCTTGATTTGGGGTTGCCCGGCATGGACGGTATAGCCGTTATTCACAAAGTTCGTGAGTGGTCAGCCGTGCCGATCATCGTGCTGTCAGCCAGAAGTCAGGAAAACAACAAGGTAAACGCATTGGATGCCGGAGCGGACGATTACCTGACCAAACCGTTCAGCATCGGTGAGCTTCTGGCACGTATTCGCGTATCACTACGCCACGCCGCGAGGCTTGCTGGAGACAGTACCGAAACGCTTTTTTGCGTCGGTGATTTGCAGGTTGATTTATCCCGTCGTTGCGTATTTATTGGGGAGCAGGAGATTCATCTGACTCCCATTGAATATCGACTACTGACTGTATTGATCCATCATGCGGGTAAGGTGTTGACTCACCGACAGTTATTGCTGCACGTCTGGGGGCCGGCCTATATAGAACATGCCCACTATGTCCGAATTTATATGGGGCAATTACGCCGGAAACTCGAAGCAGATCCCGCTCAACCACATTACCTGCTTACCGAAGCAGGCATCGGTTATCGTTTGGCGTTTAGAGAATAATTGTCTAGCTGGAAGGCTGTCCGAGAGTGAAAGCCATAGTCACGTAGATCGGGTTGCCGTCTTTTTGGCAACCCGATAATACAACGCAGTGAATGTTGGACTGGAAGAGAATCAACCCAACAGTAACCATTCACTTCCCCACTTTGAAAAAGGGGAGAGCAAATCGGGGAGTCGAGGGGGATTTATTTAAAAAATATCCCCTTAACCCAAGCCCCCTCTGAAAGTGAGTTAATATTTTAGGCGCAGAATGGTGGAAAGCTTTTGTATTTATAAAGATAAGAGGCTTCACATGGCGCAAACAATTTCATCGCCAGTATCCAAGAATAGGGTGTTAGCCAAGAAGCAGACGTAGAATTGGCACTAAATAGTGTTGCATGACAGGCAAAAATCGGCCTTGTACTAAACCGCTAACGGGGTAATTGCGGGCTTCTCGTCCTCACTGAGCGATTTACAAAATCCTCCAATCGAAGATGATGATGCTGCTGGCAGTATTTCATTCACTTTCCCGATCAGGAGATTTGCCATGACTCATTTACGTCAGCGGATGATCGAAGACATGGGTATCCGCAGCCTGCCGATAATAAACAATTGGCTTACCTGCAACAGCTTATCGCCTATGCATTTCTGCATGAAGCAGGCAACCGTTTTTAAGCCTTTTTCAATCTTTTGTTTTTTAATTGAGATTCTTGAAGGAGCGCGATTAAAATAACTTTGAAAATAACCAGTATAGTGAGCCAGAAAGCAGCATGGCGGAAGGTAGCGTCAATACCCAGGCTATAACCAGATTACGTATAGTTCCTAACTGCAAGCCGGACTTATTGGCCGCCATGGCTCCGGCCACTGCGGAAGAAAGAATATGCGTGGTCGAAACCGGCAGGCCGAAAATATCCGCTCCGGCAATGGTGGTCATGGTGACGAGTTCCGCCGTGGCTCCTTGCGCGTATGTCATGTGGGATTTGCCTATTTTTTCACCGACTGTAATCACAATGCGCTTCCAGCCTATCATGGTGCCTAAACCCAAGGCAATTGCCACACTCACTTTCACCCACAGAGGAATAAACTTGGTGGCGTCATCTATATTTTTCTTGAAGACATTCAAATTAGCTTTAGCGTCGTCATCGAATTTAACCGTTTTGTTTTTTTCCAGGAAGCGGATCGATTCGGAAGCCAAATACATATCAATGCGGACGTTGGACACCGCTTCCAGCGGCATGTGGGCCAAGTCACCGTAGTGTTTGATCTGTTCGCCGATCTCACCCGTCACGGCGGCAAGAGCGGCAATTATTTCGGGCTTGTAGACCTTTGTCCGCAAATAGTTGGAAAGATCCGCACGAGGATCTGCAGGACTGCCAACCCTGGCATTTTTTTGTAGGGACGCCTGCGTGAGTCGGGATACCGCTATAAACTGGCTCATATGATCTACCGGCATGGTCCGGTTCAAAGCGTAGGCCATGGGCATGGAGCCGACCAGAATTAGCATAATCAACCCTATGCCTTTTTGTCCGTCATTAGAGCCGTGGGCGAAGGAAACACCTGTGCAGGTTAGGATTAAGAGACTGCGTATCCACCAAGGCGGTGGTGTGGTACCTTTGGGTTCTACGTATAATGCCTTGTTCTTGATTAAAGCTCTGAGGGCTAATAGCAGCAGCGCTGCGCAAATAAATCCAATCAAGGGGGATAATAAAAGAGAATAACCCACTTTGATTGCCTGAGCCCAATCGACTCCGCTAGTGCCCTCTCGACCGTGCATCAGGGCGTTGGCAACGCCTACGCCAATGATGGAGCCGATTAAGGTATGAGATGAAGAGACGGGTAAACCCAGCAACCAGGTACAAAGATTCCAGATAATAGCGGCGAAGAGGAGCGCAAACACCATAGCGAAGCCAGCTGTGGTTCCTACTCGCAGTATCAATTCAACCGGCAATAGGGAGATGATGCCGAAAGCGACTGCTCCGCTCGAAAACAGCACCCCTAGAAAATTAAAAAAACCCGACCATAGCACTGCAAAGTTGGCTGGCAGAGAATGGGTGTAAATAACTGTAGCGACGGCATTCGCCGTGTCGTGAAAGCCATTGACGAATTCAAAGCCGAGCGCAACCATCAGTGCGACGCACAGCAAGATATAAGGTGCCCAAGTGATGGGCTCACCGCCAGCATCGATAATATCGTTCACCAAACTATAGATGGCGAAGGCTATGCCGATGACGAGCATACCCAAGAAAATTACAGCGGTGATCCAACCGGATTTGTGATCAAGTTGCGGTCGGGAATCGGATGACTTAGGCAGCAATGCAGCAGTATTCATGGTAATGCCCATGGCATTAAGAGGATGATAGTGAAAAAATGTTTCAATTATAATACAGTAAAGCTCTGTCACAAATAGTCATAAAGCGTAAAGCCGCACTAATCTGCGGGAAAAATCATTCTGCTAAAGCCAGCTATTTATAAGCAGGAATGTTTTCTTCGGAAAGTTGCCCTTTTCGAATCATTATGAGTCTTTTCAATTTCAGCAGAGGTATCTTTAATGAATGGAAGGCTTTAAAGTGCATCATGGGTTTTGTGATTTTCTTAAAAAACCGATGATCCTGTTCAACTACGCATCGGACAAAATAAGGCGTAATTACAATTCTACCTGTGTAAAAACTCGATATAACTTCTGACGCTTTTCATTGGTGTGAATTCTGTTTCGGAGAACGACAAAACCAGACAGTTAAATTTGTATTTTCAGGCGGGCTTCCGTAATTTGCGCCCATTGTATAAATTAGGTGGCAAGCCATATAGATTTAGCAAACGTGACTAACACCAAAAGTATGATCAAAAATTAACAATATATACGGAAACTATATAATCATTTAATATTAAACGCTTCCAAACCGGAAACTCTCCTTACCCATGAAAACATTTATCGCATTTGATCTCGGCAATGTACTAATTCCCTTTGATCACATGAAAGCCTGCCGAGCGCTTGGTGCAATTTACAGTCTTGACCCTCTGGATGTATATGAACGCATCTTTGAAGGCGGAATCGGACATGCCTTTGATCTGGGCAATCTTTCGCCCTCAGATTTCACTCAAGCATGTAGTGATGCGCTCAATGTCATTCTAAATGAAGAGGAGCTAGTCGATGCGTGGTCAAATATCTTTTCGCATGATCCAGAGATGGAAAAGCTTATAGAGGAATTGGCCGACAACGCCGACCTTTGTCTAATTTCAAACACTAACTGTTGGCACTATAATTCAGTTCTGCGAGATTTCCCGTTTATCGAAAATTTTCCTCGAAAACTCCTTTCTTATAAAATCCACAAAATGAAACCAGACCCCGAAGTGTTCCGTCTGGCGCTACGTTGGGCGCAAAGTGAACAAACGAGCATCTTTATCGATGACATAGAGGATAATGTAAAGTCCGCTGCCGCAGTTGGCTTTAATGCCATACACTTCTCGGGTATTGTATCGTTGCGTGAATCGCTCCGACGTTTTGGAGTAAAGCTTAACCAACCCTAATAGTGAAAAGCTTACGGTCGAATGTTGATTTGTTTTCATCGTACGGTTGTTATTATATGTTAATCGTTATTGACATAAGTGACTTGATCAGCTGGTAATAGCCAAAAGTTGATTTCCGCGATTGCCAGTTGTCGGCGATTATGTAGATTATCCAGTTATGAATAGTATGTAAGCAACTTGGCGGATGTGCCTTGTAAACACTAGCTTTGCGGCATGCGCCACGTCAAATTAGCAGACATAATTTTCGCGAAGATTTCCACTGGCGGCACTACAACAGGATACCACCATGAAACTCATTGTTACGCATCATGCCACAACCAAGGCGTGGCTAATCAAAAGCGTGCTGCGCCCCATGCTCGAACTCTTTGCTAGAGTTCCTGAAGGCTTTTTAATGATGTAGAGCTTAGGCATTGCTTCTGCGACTCAACACTGCGGCTGCTATGCTCGCTGTAATACCGCTATTCATAACTGAGCAATCTACATAATGGCTGCAGAGCTCTGCATAATGGCCAAAAGCCGTCCAATGGTTACTGTAAATAAACGGCTGGTTATTTACCCATAGCAGACCTTCATGGCCTGTTGGCAACGATTTTTTTAAAATACCTCCAGATTAAAAGCAACACGGTAGAGGAGTAAATGTTCGTATCTGACTATTTTATACTACCGTTGTTGTGGGTGCGAAGCTCACATCGCAACTAACATTTCGGAGGCCGTGGGAACGAGGGTCAATAGTAAAGCCGCTTAATTTTATAGTTAGTGCTTATAGGTATTTGTACGGATTGTTTTTTTTATTTTAAGGATCATACTCTTTATCTTGGCCCAGTCTAATGGATACCTAAGCCGTTTTTTCTACCGATGGCTCATGGGATCTATTTTCTCACAACTCACAGTTCGCTCACTTTTTGTGTTAATAAATTCTGACTTGTTGTTCTCTTTAATAGAGTTACGAATGATTAACACCACTAAAAATTAGCTGACTGGGAGACTTATGCAATGATTGCCGGAAACATACGCGGTGTAGTAAATCCGGGCTCTGTGCGCAGTAAGTTACGGCTTGAATTGCATTTTTTAAAACTAATGAGGATGCACGTTATGAAAAATCAAATTTCAAAACTATTTGCTATCGCTTTACTCTTGGCGTTAGCGCCCCTATCTATTTCCACAGCCAATGCGTGGTCTGATGATGATCACTATGCTCATCACGCCCCACCACCTTTAGAGGGTGTTGATAAATACAAATACAAGGTCGGCGCCCCGGGCCCTGGTGGCGGCTTTATATTTTTTGTTGACTATTATGATCAGTATCCTGGTTTCACCTACCTGGAAGCCGCGCCGACTGATATACCGGATATTAGTTGGTGTGACAAAACCGACACATCAATTCCTGCGGTAGGGGGATGGGCTGGTAATACGGTCGGCAAAGGTCGGGCAAACACCATAGCCATGCTTGGGTATTGCACATCGGGTGCGGCCAACGAGGCTGATAAGTATTTTACACCGACTAAAAGTGACTGGTTTTTACCCTCAGAAGGTGAGTTGATGTTGATGTATACTAATTTACGGCAGGCAGGTGTGGGTGGTTTTGCTAGTAACTACTACTGGAGCTCTACGGAGGACGGTAGCCTCTACGCGTGGTACCAGTACTTCGGCACTGGCAACCAGTACAACTACAATAAGGGCTACACGCATCCTGTGCGTGCGGTTCGGGCTTTTTAACTATTCAACCCTTTAACACTTTTTTTTCCCGCGAAGCGGGAAATTTTTTTTGAGGATTATGGCACTTTACTACGACTTGCCGGTTTACCGGGATACCTATAAACTGATTCTGAAAATTTTTGAAATAACCAAAGATTTCCCCAAGGAGTATAAGTACACCTTGGGACAGGATATGAAACGGGATGCCCTGCAACTGGTTAGAAGGTTCTATCGTGCCAATAAGTCAGCGCAAAAAAAAGAGTTGTTGGAAAATTTTTTGGATGAGTTTGAACTGCTCAAATTAGAAATACGCCTGTGTGTTGATATGAAAATCGTGTCCTTTAAAAAACAGGCCGAAGTCACGGTGTTAATGGACAGCATAGGCAAACAGGTTACCGGTTGGCGTAATGCCAGCCAGTAAAACGCCGGAATGGCTGTTGTTACGGTGACAGCCAGTGAGCATGCTTTAATTAAAAGCGATAAAGGGACTGTGCTTGCGCAGTTAAGCAATATAACCATGAGAGTCCTTGCGGTTATTAAAACGCCTTTATCTTACGTTGTGGGTGGTTTTGCTAATAACAACTACTGGAGCTCTACGGAGAACGATAGCAACAACGCGTGGAACCAGAACTTCAACAATGGCAACCAGAACAACAACAATAAGAACAACACGCTGCCTGTGCGTGCGGTTCGGGGTTTTAAATAAAGCTTTAGTTAGACCCAACGGATAGTGATGTAGATTGCTATCCGTTTTTTTTCGGACAGTGATGCAACAACTTACCTTATTTGACCTGCTACAAGATTTAAAGCCAACACTGGAACTTGCAGAATTGTTTGAGGCGTATCAAGCCTGCCGCAGTAGTAAACGCAATACCCGCAATGCACTTGCCTTTGAGGTTGATTACGAAACCCATTTGGTTAATTTGTGTGCCGACATCAATAGCGGGGAGTCGCTATTTTTGAGTAAAGATTTCCCTTGCTTTCAACGTGGAAATCCTCAAAAATACCGCGACCAATTAGATTGCTACGCAAGCCCCAGCCGTCCTGGTCACTCGTTCGCCACCCAACAAGGGGATGGCTCACATGCTCTCCAATGACTCGACGCGATTTCGTAAAGCCTGCATTTTCACTACGCAAAAAACGCTCCGTGAAAACACATGCACTATCGCTTCTGGGGACTACTCGACTCCTGTCTTGCAGCGAAACGTCTTTTAAAAGTCTCCAAATCAATTGGAAACAGGATAAAAATAAAATAATGCCTGTCTTCATTCAATCTTAATCAAATCTACGGGTTTCCTCTCATCTTGCCCCTGTATTCTTTAAACCAATCATAGCGACCCTTGCCAATTATCGGTCGCTTTGACTTTGGGATGAACCGCTTTCACCGTTCATCATTAAATATAAACAGTATAGGGGTTTAGCGATTATGCCACTCGGTTTAGGTAACATCTTCAACGGGCTCTTTAAGCAATATGGACACACAGTGATCCTGTTGCTGCGATTTGTCGACATAGCCATGCTTATGACGGCAGCTTGGCTTGCCAATTATTTTTGGCTACATGAATTTACCATCAACAAGGACTACCGGATAGTCATCGCCCTGGGTCTATTGGCGACTATTATCTTTTTCGAAATCGGCCAGGTTTATCGTCCTTGGCGAAATGACACGATGCGCGGCGAAACTGCGCGTATTGTCAGGGCTTGGGTTTTTGCCATCGTATCGGTTATTTCCATTGTCACCTTGATTCGTTTGCATTTCTGGTTTGGTTCCAGTTATCGCTGGATTGTCACTTGGTGGGGACTGGGCTTGTTGTTTGTACTCACTGCCCGTAGTCTGCTTTCCTTGTTGTTGAAATGGTTGCGTTCTCGGGGCTGGTCTCAGGGTCGTATCATTCTGGTTGGCTTAAACCAGATGGCCATTGCTGTTAGCCAGCAGTTAAATCATTCCTCATGGGCAGGCTTGCAGGTTATTGGTTATGTTGATGACCGAACTGAAAACAGGGGCTTGGCCGGTGATTTTTTATTGCCGCAACTCGGAAAAATGGAAGACTTGGCGGCCATCGTTATCAAGGAAGCCATTGATGAAGTCTGGATTGCTTTTCCCGGTGAAGCACTGGCTGAGCGTGCCCAGTATCAATTGCGACATGTGCCGGTCAGTATTCGTTTGGTGATTGACTGCTTTGCTTTTAAGCAAAGTAAATTTCTCAGCTTAAATACAGTAGCCGGGATTCCTACGCTGGATTTTTCGGTTTCTCCGCTGCATGGCATTAACGGTTATATCAAGTCTTTCGTTGACAGATTGTTTGCGCTGATTCTGTTGATACTGATTAGTCCGTTACTGTCACTTATCGCTATCGGCGTTAAGTTGAGCTCAAAAGGCCCGGTTTTTTATCGGCAAGAGCGGATTGGCTGGAATAATCAAGCATTTACCATGCTCAAGTTTCGTTCGATGCCAGTCAATACCGAAGCCAAAACAGGTGCAGTTTGGGCCAAGTCCGGTGAAAACCGGGCGACCCGATTGGGCGGTTTTTTGCGCAAAACCAGTCTGGATGAACTTCCGCAACTGATCAATGTGCTTAAAGGCGATATGTCTTTGGTCGGGCCGCGTCCGGAACGCCCTGATTTTGTCGAAGTATTTAAAGACCAGATACCCAATTACATGAAGAAACACATGGTCAAGGCCGGTATCACCGGCTGGGCTCAAGTGAACGGTTGGCGTGGCGACACCGATTTAAATCAGCGCATAGAGCATGATTTGTATTACATCCAACATTGGTCGGTATGGTTCGATTTGGAAATTGCACTACGCACGGTGCTAACCGGTTTTATCAATAAGAACGCTTACTAAGGAAATGTCCGTTATGTGTAGATTGATGCTTCTAACCCTGGTTTTACTGGTGTCGGCTTGTTCGTTAAGACCCGGCATGGAAATGAACACAGAAAATAATTTGTCGCAACTGGAAGTGCCGGTCATGAAGAACGGCAAGATGGTTAAAGAAAAGCCCAAAATCGTCCAGATTACCGCCGATCTGATTATCGAGCGCGAAAATTCGCGGCTGCAAGCGGTCAATAATCTTCCGCCGGTGGATATCAGCAAAGCGGTTTACCGAATTGGCCCGCAAGACCGCTTGCAGATTACGGTTTGGGAGCATCCAGAACTGAACGATCCGGGTGGTGAAAAAATACTGCCTGAACTGGCAGGTAAAGTGGTCGATGAAAATGGCGAGCTTTATTACCCTTATGTAGGCAATATCCATGTTGCCGGAAAAACTGTCAGCGAGGTCAGGACGGAATTAACCGGCGAACTTTCCAAATACTTTAAGAAGGTCAAACTTGATATTAGGGTGTTGTCGTTTCAAAGCCATCGGGCCGCTGTTGTCGGCGAAGTAAAAACACCGGGCGTTCAGTCCATGAACGAGACACCCTTAACCATTGCCGAAGCCATCAGCCGTGCCGGCGGGGTTAATCCGGATGCTGATATGAGCAACGTGGCCTTGGCGCGTGACGGCAAAGTCTACAAGATTGATGTGCTCAGTCTGTATGCAAAGGGTAGCACTACCCAGAACTTGCTGCTCAAGGACGGCGATGTGCTGTATGTCCCCGACCATAAAGACAACAAAGTATTGGTAATGGGCGAAGTCGGCAGGCAGCAGGCCCTGCAAATTAACAAGGGTAAGCTGTCGCTTTCACAAGCCTTGGCGGAAGCTTATGGTTTTGATTTAAACACGGCCAGACCGGAAGATGTTTTTGTGATTCGTCCTGGCGATATGAAGCCCGAGATTTTTCAGTTGAATGCAGGCTCCCCCGACGCGTTGATTTTGGCTGACCAGTTTGCCTTGCAAGCGCACGATACCGTTTTTGTAGGTACTGCTGGCGTTACCCAATGGTCACGGGTGTTAAACCAAATACTGCCGGGCTCCTTCACTTCGATGATGTCGCTGGCGGCTACTCATGGCATATAAAGGCTTTTGGAACGGTTGGTTTTTTTACAGGATTGAGATATGAACACTCTATATTCACAGCATGAAGCAATTGCCCAATTACCGCCGCTAAATCCGTCCCGGATCGAAGAGCAGGGCGTCAGTATCCGCGACACGGTTGATCTGCTAATCGAAGGCAGAAAGATCATTTTGTTGACACTGCTGTCGGTGTTGCTGGTGACCGTGGTCTATTTGATACTGGCACCGCGCACCTACAAGGCTGATGCGCTGTTGCGGATCGACAAAAACAAGGCACTGCTCTCGGCGCCACTTCATAGCGAAGCGAATGGCGCAGCAACTGAAGCCGAAAGCCCAAGGGCGCAGCGTGAGGTGGAAATTCTGCGTTCCCGTTCGGTGCTCGGCAAGGTGGTGGAAGATTTAAATCTGATGGTGGAGTCTTCGCCCGTTTATTTCCCCGTTATCGGAGAGACATTGGCGCGTCGGCATGACGTGCATGACCCGATTGCCTCGTCATGGTGGGGTTTTGGTCGCTGGGCCTGGGGCGGTGAAAAGTTGAAGATTGCTGCCTTCACGGTGCCGGATCGTTATTTGGGAAAAGCATTTACCTTGGTTGCACTGGAAGAAGGCCGTTTTCTCTTGCTTGGCCCCAAGGATGAAGAACTGGTTAATGGACAAACAGGTGAAACCCTCTCCGCAGACGTTGGAGAAGCTACGCCTGTCGTTATTAAACTGGCTGAATTTGAGGCGCATCCCGGCACCCATTTTGAGTTGACACGAAAAACCTCGCTGGCTGCCATCGAAATCTTGCAAAAAGTGTTTGCCGTCAAGGAGGTTTCCAAAGACACGGATATACTCAGCGTCGAGCTAAAAGGTGATAATCCGGAGCAACTCGCTAAATCCGTCAATGATATTGCGACCATTTATGTCAACGCGACCGTTAATTGGGAGTCTGCGGAAGCTTCGCAAAAGCTGGGGTTTCTGGAAAGCCAGTTGCCAATTGTTAAAGATCGTCTGGAAAAGGCGGAACAAGGCTTGAGCGCCTACCGGCAAAAACATGGCGCGGTTGATATATCCGCCGAGGCTGAAATATTGCTAAAACAAGCGTCCGAAATGGAAACGCTGGGTATTCAGCTCAAGCAAAAGTACGACGAGCAGAGTCAACGTCTGGAATCCGCGCATCCGGACATGGTCGCCACCAGTGCGCAAATCAAGCGGATTGACAACAAACTGGGGGCTTTGGAAAAACGCATCAAGGATTTGCCGCGCACTCAACAGAGTGTGGTCAGCTTGTCGCGGGATGTGCAGGTCAATACCGAACTTTACACGTCGCTGCTGAACAGTGCCCAGGAACAGCGTATTGCCGCTGCCGGTTCGCTTGGTAATTCCCGGATCGTTGATTTGGCGGTAACGCCGGAAAAGCCGTATTGGCCAAACCCCGGTTTATTATTAACCCTTGCCACTTTGCTGGGATTGACGGCCGGATCGGCTCAGGTATTTTTGAGACACTCCTTGCAGCGCCACGATAATTACCCGGCTTTGCTGGAGTATCAAGTGGGATTGCCGCTTTTTGCCGCCATTCCGCATAGTAAAAAACAGCGTCGATTGACACGTTTGATTGACCAGGGCAAGGATCGCGAACCTGGCATCCTGGTCAGTCAGGAGCCGCTTGATATTTCCGTAGAATCGCTGCGCGGTTTGCGTACCACGCTGGAAGCAACGATGGCCAGCGATGCCAGTAAAGTCATCATGGTCAGTAGTCCGGCACCCGGTATGGGTAAATCTTTTGTGAGTACCAACCTGGCTGCATTGCTGGCGAGTATAAAGAAGCGTGTGTTAATCATTGACGCTGACATGCGCAACGGTCGGTTGCATGAAACCTTTTCCATTGACAAGCAACCGGGGCTTTCTGATTTGTTGTCCGGTAAAGCTACACTCGGTGAAGTCATCATCAGTCTGCCCGATGTGGGTGTGGACTTTATACCGCGAGGCAGTATGGTTCTAAATCCGGCGGAATTGTTGGAGATAGGTAATTTGGCGGAGACGCTTGAGCAGTTGAAAAGTTTTTATAACCATATCGTTATTGATTCACCTCCAATTTTGGGCGCAACTGACGCTGCCATTATGGGCAAGCACGTTGATGCTACCTTTCTGGTGGTTAAGGAGGGTCGCTACACGGCGCAAGAATTAGAGGTCAGCTTCAGGCGTTTTCAACAGGTCGGAATAAAACCCAATGGTTTTATTATCAACGACATGAAAGAAGGGTCATCCTATTATCCCTATTATGGTTACGCCTACAGCCGAACCGATAGAGAGCAAAAGAACGCCTCAGTCTTTACGGCAGGCTGTCAGGCGGTGGGTGATTGGTTGGGAAAACGTCAGAACAGTTGCTATTTACCTACGATTGAAGCGATGGAAGAGATAGCTGAAGAGGTACAGGTGTAATATGAAAACAGTCTTTGAAAAAAAATTACCGGTTCTGTTGTTTGCGTTGATTAGCGCATCAACGCTGGTTTCTTTCCCGATAGCTAAATCAACCTGGACGAGTGTGAAAGTCGTTTATGGCGAACAGGATTTTGGTTTGGGTGTCCTTCGGGAGGCGATGCTGGTAACGCTAAAGAGTGGGCGCGGCGCTCAAAAACCGGTTGGCCTGGATGCCAAGTTATCAGGCAATGCGCGACTGGTTTGGAAAACCTCCGAATCATCACTGTCTGCCTGCTGCAAAAGACGCGGCAGCGATAAAGGGTAGTTATAGGATGAATATACGCTTCGAAAAAGATTTGCCCATTTTACTGGTTACGCTGGTTAGTGTATCGGTGCTGGCTTCTTTGCCTCAGGTCGAGTCAGCCTGGACAGGGGTGAAGGAAGTTTATGGTGAACAGGATTTTGGTTTGCGTATTCTTCGCGAGGTTATGCTGGTTGTGCTGGTCGCGTATTTGTTTTTTGAACCACGCTTGCGGCGAGGCATCTTGATCAGTCCTGTATTTGCCTTTTTGGGTGTGGTTGCTACTTACGTACTTTTTGAAGCTGGTTATGCGCTCTATCTGGACTTGCCTTGGGTAGTGCCGCTGGCGGGTCTGCGCGTTTTTGAATATTTGCCACTGGCATTGATCGGCTTCGTGGTCAGTCGCTTAGGCGGTGGTGAACCGGTTATCCATCAGTTTGCGCATTATCTTCGTTATTACCTTGCATTTGAGGCTGTATTGGCCTTGGCCCAAGCAGTGTGGGCACCGCCTTTGTTTGGTGTTTCATTTCTGGGCGGTGGACGGCCATTCGGTACTTTTGTCAGCCCCAACCTCTTTGGAGCAAGTATGGCGACTTGTGCGCTACTGTTCTCACTGGTGCCGTCAATGCGAAAATGGGTGGCTGTCAGTGTATTTTTAGCGTTACTGAGTGGTTCACGAACTGCTTTTATCAGTTCGTTGTTGGTTATTTATTTTCAGATTTATGCACTGCTCCGGCCACGGGATCGCTGGGCTTTGATTATGCCGGCACCCCTGTTTGCCGTGGGTGCGCTGTTGTTGGCTTCCAGTCCTTTGCTCAGTGGCCGTGATGATGCCAATCCAACCGAGGATGGTCGCATTGATCTATGGCATCGGGTATTTTCCGAACAAGTTCATGGCCCCGCAGATGTGCTGTTTGGCTGGGGTTTGGGGCTGAGCTCCAATACCATCAATATTCTTTACGGTGCCGAATATTTTAAGGGGCAATTTGATTCTGACAGCCTTTATTTATTTTTGCTGAACGGTTATGGCTTGATAGGTCTGCTGGCGTATATTTTCTTTTTATGGATAACGACAAGAATGTCTGGTCACCCCAACAAAGGCTTGGTCGTGATGTTTATCTTCGTTGCCGGACTGACCTTTAATATGTGGGAGTATTTTCCACAAAATGCGTTACTGATGTTTCTCTGGGGAACGGTATTGGGCACCGGCTATCAGTCTGGTTTAGTGTCGTTGGACGCTGACTCGATGGCACCGGATTCGTATTATCAGAATCCATCCTGACAACGGGTATTTAAAGGGAAAAAAACCATGTTTGAATTATTAAAAGAAAAACACTTATTCGGTGATGCATTTTGGGCGCTGTTTGGACAACTGCTGTCCGCCTGCGCTTTATTGGCAGGTACCCGATTGCTCACCGAACTGGTAACACCGGATGTTTACGGACAAGTTGCCTTATTAAACGGTTTTGTTGCGCTTGGCGTTACCTTGTTTTCCTACCCTTTTATTTGCGCCGGCATGCGGTTATTGCCGGAGTGCCGGAGTAAACGGGAGCGTGCCGATTTATATGCGGTGGTGACCCGACTGACTAATCGCTCAACCGTTCTGGCAATAAATATGCTGGTGCTGGGCGGCGTGATGGGTAGTTATTTTTTGCACAGTGATTTTTGGCTGCTGATGCTGGCAGGCATTCTTCTGGTCGTAACCGTTCGCCGCGAACTGGGTATTCAGTTATTGATTGGTGAACGCAGGCAGCGGGGAGCAAGTTTGTGGCAAACCACCGATAGCGTCCTGCGTCCGTTGTTGGCGGTAGCGCTGGTGTGGTGGGGAGACCAAAAAACTGAATGGGTGTTGCTGGGTTACATCTTGGCAAGCATGGTCTCGAATATCGCCTGGTCGTTTGTCCAGCGTTCGAAAGTTCATGAAAAAAACCGCACGGCCATCACTCGACATTTTAAAACCGAGGTATGGGTTTATGCTTTGCCGCTAATTCCGATGGAATTGATATTTTGGATTAACGGCTTGGGTGATCGCTATGTCATCGGTTATTTAATGACCGCTGCCGAGGTGGGTTTATATGCTGCCATTTACACGATAATCAACGAGGCGTTTAATCGCAGTGCAATGGTTTTGTTGCGTATCTTTCAGCCGGTTTATTTTCAGTTATATTCCCTGAATCAGACCCGGGAAGCCTTTAAGATTTTATGGATTTGGATAGCCGGTGTTTTTGCTTTAGGCATTGTTGGCGTGTTGCTATTACTGGTCACCGGCGACTGGTTGGTTTCCTGGATACTGGCAAAATCATATCATTCAGCGGTAGCCTTGATACCTGCCATAGCCCTGGGCTGTGCCCTACATGCCTTGGGAACTGTAGTATCTCAACCACTATTGGCAAAAAAACGAACACGGTGGTTATTGTTGGGTCGCTTATGCGGGGCGGTGACGGCGGCCATCAGTATTCCACTGATGGTAGACAGTTATGGCTTGCCCGGAGCGGCTATGGCCAATCCTGTCTATTTTGGCGCTGAGGCTTTGGTTTTAGCCATGCTGGCCAAGCCATGGCGAAATATCAGTTCCAAAAATAAACAGGCAATAGAGGAGAGACAAGACGACCTGTCAGACTACAACGTAACGGTCTGAGCATTTTTTTAGTGAATGATAGATAACCTGTTTTTAAGCCAAATTATGGGTTAACAGCTTATATAAAAAAGAAATAAACGAGGAATATTATGACGTATGCAACAACAGTTTCAGGAATCTATGGCGATGTTTTGCACGAATGTGTGAGCTGCGGAGGTGAGAAAATAAAATTTTGGCGCCAAAAAAACTTTCAATATACGGAAAGCGTGAATACCACGGCGTTCAGTATCTATCGTTGCGAAAGCTGTGGTACCGGTTTTTTAAATCGACCTCCGGCCAGGCAATGGTTGCAATCCATTTATCAATACTCGGGCCAGGCACTAACCGAAGCGATAACACTTGAAGCGGTGTTGGCTCAAGAGACAGCGTTTCCCAACTGTAGGTTGGATGCCGTTCGCATGAGTCATCAAGCTCACCAGCTCAACAGTTCGGATAATGATCAGGCGCTTGATATTGGTTCAGGTTTTGGTTTTTACACGGAAGCACTGAGAAGATTGGGCTATAACACCGTCAGCATTAATCCCGGAAAATATGAAAATGACGTGTTTAAAAACTTGAACGGTGATGAGCCGTTGGCTGTATTGTTTGAGAATTACGAACCATCGGGACAGTTCGGCGTGGTCATGATGTCGCAGGTATTGGAGCATCTACTTGAGCCGGATTATGCCATTAACAAGGTGTCCGGCCTGCTGGCATCGGGTGGTGTTTTGGCTTGTGCCGTGCCCAATTATGATTCGTTTCTGGTCAAGCTGCTGGGCACCAAGGATAACGCTTGTTTATGGATACCGGAACATGTCAATTATTTTACCGAACAGGGTTTAACTGCGTTGGTAGAGAAAAACGGTTTTCGGGTGGTTAAGGTGAAGCAAATAACCCGAATCCCGTTCAACGCAGCATCTAAAAGGTTGCGACTGAAAGGCAGACCTGCGGCTGTTGTTGACGGAATGGTAAAGTTTTTACAGATCCCGTTTGCCGGTTTGATGCATTGCTTCGGGCTGGGTATTTACATCAATTTATATGCGGTTAAAAATTAACTTAGGTTCAAGGTTTAAGGTAAAAAACGGCAGGCTCGCTTCTTGAAACTTTTGCATTGCACAGGATGCCGGTCGGGGTTTGTAACCCCGACCGAAACGTTTGAAGACTTCAATCATTCACTGCTTTTTCCAGGTTTATATAAAAAACTAAAACAATGACTATGCTAACTGTTGTTATTTTGACCCAAAATGAGCAAGTCAATCTACCGGATTGTCTGGCGGCTATTCCTGAATGTTATCCCATTGTGATTGTGGACTCGGGAAGTACCGATGCTACGATTGCCATCGCTAATAGCCGGTATTGCAGGATTTATAAAAATCCATGGCCGGGTTTTGCCGAACAACGCAACTTTGCCATTAATCACTGTGCTATCAATACACCCTGGATATTGTTCGTCGATGCTGACGAAATTTACCCGCAGACATTTTACGACTGGTTTGAAGCCGGGAAGGTGGATACCGATTCGGTTGATGTAGTGATGGTGCCGTCGATACTTTATCTGCGCGGCAAGCGACTAAATCATGCGCCCGGTTATCCCGTTTATCATCCAAGGCTGGTGCGCAGGGATACCACCCGCTTTGTCCGCAACCACACGGGGCATGGTGAGGCCGTTATTAATACCTGCCGAATCGACTATTGTGCTATTCCTTATCAACATTATTTTTATCATGGCGAAATTATTGAATGGATGCATAAACATGTCGATAAAGCCGCGCAAGAAGTGCAGCTTAAGCCGCCAACGGAGGCAATAATGACCAACCGGGGACGCTTGAGCGTTTTATTGGGACGATCCTGGCTGAGGATTCTCGCCCGTTTTTTATACCACTTTGTATTTCGGGGTGGCTTTTTGGATGGTTTTGCCGGCCTGGAGTTTGCACTGATGTTTACCTGGTATGAGGCAACCATCTATATGCAGGCAAAAGCCGGTATTCAGACTGGATAAGTACTATGAAAATTTCGCTGGTTTTAGCAACACTGGGAAGAGACCGGGAAGTGGTTGATTTTTTGAAGTCTCTAATGAACCAAACCTATAAGAATTTTGAGCTGCTCATTATCGATCAAAACAAGGACGGTAAAATTGATGCCATCGTCGAGTTTTATCAGGATTGCCTTGATGTAAAGCATGTGAAAGTGGATTTTGTGGGTAACGCCAGAGCCAGAGACTACGGTATAGGCTTGGCCCACGGCAGATTCGTTGCCTTTCCTGATGATGATTGTACTTATGAAAAGGATGTCCTGGAAAAAGTAGTCGCTGAGTTTGTGATGCGTAAAACCCTTTCCATATTGGTTGCGGGTTCATACACTTTTTTATCCAGCCGTTTTAGCATCGGTGTTAACAGCCGCAAAGCCCGCTATTTTTCACGGTTTCAGATGATGGGAGTCGAGTTTACGCAGTTTTTTGACCGTAACAAAATTGATGGCAAGCAGTTTCACCTGGATCACGATTTCGGGATTGGTTCCAAATATTCCGGGGGTGAAGGTTTTGAACTTTTGTATCGTTTGCTTCGGGCGGGCAATACTGCATTTTATACGCCGGGAATAAAAATTTATCACCCGGATAAAGATCACTACAAGCTGGGAACGGCAAGAATGCTGATGTATTCCACGGGGGTTGGGGCTTACATCCGAAAATTCGCCAATCAGCGCGATGCGTTTATGCTGTACTACATCGTACGTAAGATGTTTGTCGCTCCGCTACTGAAAATGCTGCTTGCGCTGGTTTTATTAAACCCGAAAAAGCTGGCTTATTCTTTTTACAATCTTGTCGGTATTTGGCGCGGGTTTCTGGAATATGGGAGGGAGGTTTAAGGTTAAAGGTTAAAGGCGCAAGGTTTAAGGGCAAAGGGCAAAGGGGGCGAATCGGCGGGCTGTCCCTTTCGCCTTGAACCTTTCACCTTGCCCCTAAAAAATTTATTCACGACACTTATAGGAAAATTATTATGAATGTAGGTATTGTTACCACACATATACCACCAGCCACAGGTTATGGCGGCGTATCCGTCACTGCCAGTGTTTTAACCAAAGCTTGGGCAGAACGCGGGCATAAAATGGTATTGGTCGCCTCCGATGAATCAATTGCCGGCCGACTGCGGCCGGACAATGTGTGTTTGGGTGAGCAGGTTGATGTCAGGCTTTATCGTTGTTATGGTTTCAGGCGTTGGGGCTTTGGATTAGGCGCTATCCCGATGCTGTTTAAATTATGCTTACGGGCACCGGTAGTTTACATCCACGGCATTGCCACCTGGCCATCGACGCTTGCAGGCGTGTTTTGTGTTGTGCTGCGTCGCCCGTTTATGGTGGCTGTACATGGGGGCCTAATGCCGGAGCATGTTGAGCTGATTCGACGGAAGAAGCTTCATAAATGGTTATTTTATCAATGGTTGACTTTTCCGACCCTGCGTCGGGCTATCGCCGTGCATTGCACTAGCGAAACCGAGGCCGAAGGCGTACGCAACGTGCTTGGCGAAGAGGCCCGCATCCTATTGGTTCCAAACGGAATTGATAGTCAGGCGTGTAACGTGTCTCCCTATCCTGCCAGTGCAGGCATGAATCTCTGTTTTCTGGGACACATTCAGCAAGAAAAAGGCATCAATGCTTTTATCAGAGCCTGGTTAAAAGTTCGATGGCCTGCGGATCGACTGGTCATTGCCGGTAGAAGCGTAGATGGCAATTATTTCGAAGAGTTTCAGGCGCTGGTTGAGCAGGCAAAAGGCGCTATCATTTATCGAGGCTATCTGGAGCGAGAGGACGTGATGGACTTGTTGGCAAACAGCCATTTTCTGGTGTTGCCTTCCGGTCTGGAGGCCGCTGGCGGCATGCGCGAGAACTTTGGCAATGTGGTAGCGGAAGCCATGGCAGCCGGACGTCCCGTATTGGTAGCCAAGGGCTTGGCATGGGATCATTTGGAAGCGTTTGGAGTCGGCTTTGTTTTTGATAGAACCGAGGCTTCCGTCTGCGAAGCACTGCGTAAAGCTCAATCAGTGGGAGATGGTTTGGCGTGGGAACAGATGTCGTGGAATGGCAGGCAGTATGTCGAACAACAGCTTGATCCTGTCAAACTGGGAGAACAAATCTGGCAGGTTTTAAAGAGCTGTAATCAAGCCAAGCTGTCACAACAACTTGTCAAGGAATCTTTATTATGATTAAGGCGGGTCTTATCGTCCCTACACTAAACGCGGGTAGTCACTGGGAGTTCTGGTTAAAAGCCTTCGAGCAACAGACCCGAAAACCGGATTGCCTGTTGCTAATGGACTCATCTTCCAGTGACGACACCGTAGATTTGGCGCGTGCGCAAGGCTTTGAAGTGCAGGTAATTTCTAAGTCGGAGTTTAATCACGGTGGCACTCGCCAGCTTGGCGTGAATAAATTATCAGCAATGGATATTATAATTTTCCTGACTCAGGATGCTTTATTAGCCAGCCCCGATGCTATCGAATGTCTGTTGGCGTCGTTTGCTGATGAGCGGGTTGGTGCGGCTTATGGTCGTCAGCTTCCGCATGGTAACGCCGAACCTATTGCCGCCCACGCCCGTCTTTTTAATTATCCAGCCAAAAGCCGGTTACGCAGCCTGGAAGATCGAACACGCTTTGGCATTAAAACGGTGTTTATATCCAATTCATTTGCCGCCTATCGGCGCAGCGCACTGATGCAGGCAGGTGGTTTCCCCGTTAACACCATCATGAACGAAGACACGTATGTGGCAGGCAAGATGTTGGTAGCCGGTTGGAAAATCGCTTATTGCGCCGATGCCCAAGTGTTTCACTCTCATGACTACGGCTTTCTGGATGAATTTAAGCGTTACTTCGATATTGGTGTTTTCCACAGCCATAGTTCGTGGCTGCAACAGACCTTTGGCGGCGCGTCTGGCGAAGGCTTGCGTTTTGTGATCTCGGAAATGCGCTATCTGCTAAAGCACGCGCCCTGGCTAATTCCTTCGGCAGCTCTACGGACGGGGTTGAAATGGCTTGGCTATAAACTGGGTGGTCTACATAGGCAATTGCCGCAAGCATTGCGCAGAGGCTTGAGCCTGCATAAAGCTTACTGGTTGCGTGCCTTGCCATGAAGTTGGGGAAAGCGGTTTATCCACGAAAAGCTCGAAAAATACTCAAAGAGATAGCAAGCTGTTGTCTGTTACCCAAAAGATAAACAATAGCATTTTAGTAGATCACACCTTTCAGGACGACTTGCATCCATACCCAACTTTGGACAAGATTAAAATGAACCCCTCAAATTTTAAAAAATCAACATCATCCGCAATCCAATGGATAGGCGTAATATTGCTCAGTATCTTAAGCAGCGGCTGTCAACATCTGATGTTTTTCCCTGATCTAAATGGAAACCTGACTTCTCGGGAAGAGGATAACCAGAAAAAACTTCAGCCGCAAACCAAAACCATAGAGTCTCATGAGTTTCAGTTATCCGAAGGTCAAACGCTGGTCGGTACGATTGCCGCAGTCAACACGCGTGAAAATGATACGCTGTCTGATATTGCCCGACATTTTGGCGTCGGTTATAACGATATTACCTTGGCTAACCCGACACTTTCGCCATGGACACCACCTGCAGGTAGTCGGGTATTGTTACCGTTACAATTTATTCTTCCTGACGCGCCTCATAAAGGTATTATTCTAAATTTGGCGAACATGCGCTTGTTTTACTATCCTAGACAGCAACCGGATAAGGTCTTCACTTATCCGGTGGGTATTGGTCGTCAAGGCTGGAATACCCCGATGGGCTTAACCAGTATTGTCGCCAAAAAAGCCAACCCGAGTTGGGTGGTACCTGATTCCATTCATCAGGAACATGCCGAGAAAGGTGATTCATTACCCGGCGTAGTGGCGGCAGGGCCTGATAACCCGTTGGGACTGTATGCCATGCGTCTGGGTTTTCCCCGTTATCTAATTCACGGCACCAACAAACCTTATGGTATCGGTATGCAAATTAGCCACGGTTGTGTGCAACTTTATCCAGAGGATATTGAAGTGCTGTTTAAAAAAGCGTCGGTAGGCGTGCCGGTACGGATAATTCATCAACCTTATTTGACGGCCTGGCATCAGGGCATGCTTTATCTTGAAGCGACCGAACCGCTGCAAAAATGGGCACAGGATAAACCCATGTTAAAAAAACAGTTAGTAAAGCAGTTACATCAAATCAGCACCAAGAAAAATGTTGCTGTCGATTGGGATAAAGTCGACCAAATTATAGAACGTTCGGATGGCATTCCTGTGCCCATTCTTGTGCAAAGCCCGGACGTGCAAGCTATAGCAGCAAACGCTATACAACTCGCGCATCCTGAACAACTCTATAAACAACCCGTTGTTGAAGAATTAAAGGATAGCGACTGGTCGATTTTGGTGGCCAGTTTTGATAACGAAATAGAAGCACAAAAGCTGGCAACCATGCTCAATCATCAAGGGCCGATTATTCCTGCGCGTAAAATTAAAAAAGAGGATGCCTATCAGGTTATCGCAGGGCCCTTTAAAAACAAAAAGGAAGTAAAGGCTGTTGTAAAGCGCATTAAAATGGATTTTGAAATGGCTGTTGAACCGATAAAACCGCGTTTGATTTTAGAAAATTAGAGCTGTTTTTTACGGCGGGGTCGTTACAAAAATGTAGATATCTATACGGGTTTTTATATTTTAAATATAATGGCTTAAAAATAAACCGTAAACCCTCTTCGGTTGGAGAGAGCCAGTGAGTGGAAAATTAAATATGGAACCCAGATCATCAAGTCAGGAACTGCACCATGAAATTTTTGGCTCAATTCTGGATAGAGTTGAGATGACCCCTTATTTATTATTATCGGCGGATAATTATCAAACGGCGCTCAGGCAGGCGGCCAAGATGATGAATAACAGGGGGTTTGATATTGTTGGTAATGGTGAACTGCAGGAAAGCGAGCAGGAAAGGGCAAAGACTTACGTTAACCGAACGTACAATTATTTTTTTAACTGGATGTTTCCGTTTGTTAAAAATCAACTTGAAGGACTTCTTGCCCTGAATTCCGGTAACGCTGATCTTTACCACAACTGTCTGCAAGCCATTGTGCGGGTAGAAGCGATCTTGAATGATTCCGGCTTTCAAGACATAGCCAATCAAGATCCGAGGCATCTTTTTCTGTTGGCTTCTTCAAGAAAGTATCCAACGGTATTTGATGGTTATCAGGGTAAAAACAGGGAGGTTCCGCTGGAGTGGCAGCAAACGGCCTGTTCCATGCTAAAAATGGGTTACCTGATAAAGTCTATCGAAGAAGAGAGTCAGGATATTAATGATTACGCCCAGTTGGGTTTTTTTCTGGAAACTGAAAACCAAAGCCTTAATGATCTTTTTAATTATGACTGGGAAAATCCGCAACACATTCCGGCCAGCGAATCAGCGCAAAATGCCTTTGTTAAAATATCTTCTTTTTTTCATAAACTGAAAGAGTCCATAACTTTTGATGATCAACAAAACGGCTTTGTTTTTGATAGCGGGGATGGTGTTCGGGTTAATATTACTGAAATTAAAGCAAGATTAAAAAGTCCTGAAAGCATGGTGACCAAATTAGGGAAAGATTTGGAAGGAGAAGCTTATGATATCAGGGATATTCTGGCGATCACTTTTATACTCAAAGACAGGGATGATACCTTGAAATTGTTTCATGCCTTGCAAAAAAAAGGCGTTATTCTTCAGGAAAACACCAACTCCCAATCCATAACCCAAACCCTGTTCGATGACCCTGAAAGCATGATAGAAGCAGTGCGAAGATTGATGATCAGCCTTTCACAAAGTGCCGGTTATGAAAAAGTATCCACTGAACAGGAATTGCTTGCCAATGCAAAAACATTCTATGAAGCGCTCAGCATGAATGCAGCAAAAAACCAGCACTCTTCGTTGGGTCACAGAAAGTTTCAATGCAAGATCAGCTTTTCACTGCCTGTCCACCGGGAAGCGGCAACGCATAAAATCATGATTCCCGGCACACCGATATATGCCCAGAGAAATCAGGTTGATAAAAAAACCCAGGAACATACCTTGGGTGTGGAGCTGCGAATATCGGATGAAGAGAGTTGGCGTACTTCTGAGCAAACAGGGGACTCCCATCATGATGCTTACAAATTCCGCCAGTTAATTTCGGTTATGAACCGGGTTTTAAAAAATGTTTTTCACCTGCCAAAAGAAAGTATTACCCAGTTGAAAAAAGATCAGTTGGCCCTGTTTTCTTAATGTCTGTAATACCCTACCCGTTTTTCCATCTTTGCACTTCGTGGGAGCGACGCCCACGTCGCGATTTGAGGCGTTGGTCGTTAATCACGACGTGGGCGTCGCTCCTAGTGTGCCCAGCATGGGCTAAAAACTTGTTATCTGAAAGGAGATAACCGGAAGTAGTAACGACAACCGTAGCGAA
>JBAXXH010000040.1:0-28780 GCA_037127995.1 Methylococcaceae bacterium
CATAATTTGTGGTGATAATGATGCAAGTGGCGTTGGTCAGATTGCAGCGAGATCCGCTGCGTTGGCTATCAATGGAAAATACATCTTACCCGACACCGAAGGACAGGATTTTAACGACTCCATAAATATGGAGGTAGTTGTATGAGTAATAATGATAATGAGGTTACAAAAACAAGGTGTATCTTTTCAAATTCTAACTTCCCCATTAGAGCTAATTCTAATATTGGCGATTCTTTAGCCGGTAAAGATGACCCCGAAAAACCTAAAAACAATCTTGATAGTAATAATTCAGGTGTAACCGGTGTAACTGGTGTAACCACTAGCAATGACGAGGTTTGCAGCGGTTACACCGAGAAAAAAGCAGGTGTAACCGGTGTAACCGGACTGCTTGATAACGCAATCAATCCCAACGAAGAACCACCGCTAAAGATACAAAAGGTTAAGCTGGAACGCCCATGTTATGAGGTTTACGATGATTTTAACGAGTTTGGCAAGGCTGGCGTTTACTATCATGGCATTAAAACCGACAAGCAAGGCGACACCAAAGACACGAATGACTTTATTTGTGATCCGCTACATATTGACGCGGGAAGCTGTGACAGCTCAGATAATAATTATGGTTTGATGTTGCGGTTTAAAAATCAGCGAAACCGCTATAGAAAGTGGCTAATGCCTTTAGAGATGTTATCGGGCAGTTGTGAGGAACTACGCGGCGTACTGCTCAAAATGGGTTTACGGATAGACCACCATAAAAGAAACATGCTACCCAGTTATTTACAGTCACAGCGCCCTAAGAAACAGCTGGAGTGTGCCTTAAAAGTTGGCTGGCATGATGATGTGTTTGTTTTACCAGATCGAGTTATCGGTAACCGTGACGACATATTTTTTCAGACAGACCACGCGGTAACAGCAGAATACGGGCAGCGTGGGACGCTGGAAGATTGGCAACAAAACATTAGTCAGTATTGCATGGGTAACCCGCTGTTACTCTTCCAGACAAGCATAAGCTTTGCTGGCCCATTGCTTAAAAAATGCCACATTGATTATGCTGGCTTCCATATTTTTGGTTATTCATCCACGGGAAAATCAACAGGCCATAAAGCGGCTGGGTCTACTTATGGCGGTGAAGGATTTAGAAAATCATGGAAAGCCACCGGTAACGGCTTGGAAGCCGCCGCCGTATTATTTAATGATGGTTTGCTGGCATTGGATGAACTGGGAGACGCAGACCCAAGAGAAGTAAATCAGATTATTTACGCCTTGGGTAATGGCACCGGAAAACAGCGAGCCAATGTGAAAGGGTCAGCAAGGCCGGTCAGCAAATGGCGCATTGTCCTGCTATCGAATGGAGAAAAAACCTTAGAAAGCTTCTTTCAAGAAAAAGGCTTGGCGGTTAAAGCCGGTCAATCGGTGCGTTTGCTACAGATTCCCGTCTTTGGCAAATATGGTGCTTTTGATGACTTGCACGGTATGAAAGACGGGCGGCACTTCTCTGATACCCTGCAAACAAACACCACCAAGTATTATGGCAATGCCGGTATTACCTACCTTGAAAAACTGGTTAATGATACTCAAGACTTTGGAGCCTTGCTTGAAGCCGCATTACAAGAGTTTACCGAGGGCAGCCTAGAGCCACAAGAACAACGGGCGGCGCGTGCGTTTGCCTTGGTTGCCTTGGCTGGCGAATTAGCCACCAAGTACAAAGTGACCGGCTGGGGAGAAGGCGCGGCTCTTGCGGCAGCTCAAACCTGCTTTGAGAAATGGCGTAATCATCGTGGGACTGGAGCCACAGAAGATAAGGTTATTCTGGAAGCAATCAAGGATTTTATAGATCGCTTTGGAGACAGCCGGTTCACGCCGTTAATTGATAACGCTACCACCATAAATGCCGCGCGTGCTGGCTGGTATTCAAACAGTAATGAAGGTCGGACTTATCTGTTTTCATCCGCTGGGCTAAAAGATGCCACCACCGGCTATGACCAAAAACAGGTAATCGAGGCATTAACTAAAGTTGGATGGTTGGAACGCGGCAAAGATGGCAAATCATCAAAAAGCGTTAAGGTTAATGGCACATCCAAACGGCTTTATGTTGTGACTTTAAAGGAACCTGAATAATGAGCTTGATAGAGCTTTTAAATTCAGGTTACACCGGTTACACCGAGAAAAAAGCAGGTGTAACCGCTACAGACCCCGAACCACAAGGCGGTTACACCGGCTACACCGGTTACACCGAAAAAAACACAGTCAAAGTAAAAAACGAAAATAATAACGCCGCTGTTATCTGCTATACGCCTAATGGGAAACCTATCGAGGTACAGGCAAGAGACCCAGAACATGCAGCGTGGTTACAAAGAATGAACCCACACCCAAACTTAAGGAAATAATCCACCATGATAGATGCTTTAATCTCAGGAAAATTAATACAAACGCCGCAACTCAAAACCGGCAAATCTGGCAACCCGTACACAAACTTTCTTTTGTCGGTACATATTGGCGAAGAGAAACCGGCGGTCGTCTCAGGCATTGCATTTGCCGAGATAGCCGAGAAAATAGCCAAGATGGGAAAGGGTGATGCTCTCGCTGTAACTGGATCGTTAAAGCCGTCTCAATGGGAGGATAAAAATAGCGGCGAAACCAAGCACGGATTGAGTATTACCGTTTCTAACTCATTATCGGTTTATGAAATTGCCAAGCGCAAGCCGAAACCCGCTAACGCAGCCGGTACGAGATCGGGCGGTGATAATTCCTACCCATTTAACGATGCTGTTAATTTTTAACCATGGGTATCAACTCAAGAACCAAAGGCGCAACCGCCGAACGTGAATTCTCCAATGCAATCTATGAGTGGGCGGGTGTACGTTTGGTGCGTAACCTTCAGCAATCCAGATCAGGCGGTTATGACTTGATCGTACATGATGACGAGGCCGGTCAAGTAGCAGATGCTTATAGAGGTTTAGCTATTGAGATAAAACGCCATGCAGCCGTAACACCCGCACTTATAAAAAAATGGTGGGCGCAAGCAATGAAGCAAGCGGAACCGAAGCAATTAACTCCGATATTGGCATATAGGGCAGATCGTGGACAGTGGCAAGTGGTAGCACCGCTTTATCTTATCAATGCCGCACTGAGCCGAGATATAGGCTTAGACTCCACGGCGGTTTTATCGGTCAGCGGGTTTTGTGGCGTGGTTAGTGAGGTGGGTTAATTGCTTGATCGTACCGGATGACGAGACGCTAAAAACCGCGTGTCCTATTTTGGTGACTTGGGAGACTAAGCGGAAATATCCGTTAAGTGTTAGTTGGAGATCAAGCGGAAACCGGCGGAATGTATTCCAGACTAAGCCGCAAAATTGGCCGAGTCATTTACTCACAGACTTACGCCATTGGCGGAGGTTACCGGATAGTTACCGGATTAGTTGCCAATGTTGCCGGAAGAGCTTGAGACCAATTGGTCTTGAGATTCAGGTATTTCTTTTACGCCAATTGGCGTAAGTCTTATAAAAGGACAAGCGCATCCTATTTAATAACGATAAGTAACGGTGATTATGAATATTGATATTGATGACTTTGAAGCAATCTTGACTACATAAAGTTACCGGATTAGTTGCATGTTACCTGATACCTTAAGCCATTGGTCGTGCGGTCTACGCTGGAACACTGGACAGATAAAAGTTGCCTGTTTGTTGCTTGTTTTCGCGCAAACTTGGCGCACCTGAAACCACGGACACCAAAGGCTTAAGCGGCGTTTAGCTGTGTAGTTTCGCGCAAAAAATACGCAAAGTTGAACCACCCAAGCACAGGTAATTAGAATGGCTGATGCTTATGAAATTCAGATGACTTTGGGGTTTTCCCCTATAGGGGAAAAAGAGATTCCAGAAAGCTAACATTTGCACAGATTGGCAACTGCTTATGAAATTCAAAAATCCTTAAAGTTGCCCATGGGCAACTTAGACATTCCAGAAAGCCACTTAAGACTACTTGCAACAGTACCCGCTTTCGTTTACAAAATAAGGGTGACGTTAGGGCGATGGTATCGGCGCAAATTAGCGAGGTTTTAGCGAGGTTATTCAGTTCGCACTACTCAAGTTCGCATCTTGGTTCGCACCCTATGACGCTGTTTTAATGTCAGCAGCAAAAATTCAATTAACTGTGTCGCCAATTGGCGACAAACAGATACCTGAATCTCAACTTCGCCCATTAACCCAAGTTCCTGACGACATCAAAAAACAAATCAGCGCAGGCGGTCGATACAGGCGCATTGTAGGCGCATTGATAGACGCTACATCGTGACCGCACAAAACACAGTGTACGCAAGGGATAAGCACCCATTTAGCACCCATCGTGACCGGCTGATGGCCGATTAAGTGTGTCTCAAACGAATACAGGTATTCCGTGGCTTAAGCTGGATTATGTCGCAATGAATTGTCCTAATGTCTCAGTGCCATAAGTCAACAGCAACCCCGTTATGCCGGGCGGTCTACAGGCAATATGTCAACGGCAAAACTCAACAGTGATTTATTGAACACTGTTTAATTCGATACCATTAAGCCGATATGGGGTAGGGCGGGTAAAAAGTCGTTTGGTTTGGCAGCCGGACACCGCTCCCATCCCTTTTTTTGCACACGCGGGAAATTGGAGTTTTTAGGGTATGTTATAAAGTAACATCGAGGCCGGTTAATTCCGGCTTTTTTTATGTCTGGAAGTCTGGCAGGTATTGCCGATATTTGATGATTCAAGGGGGGGTAAAAATGAAATTCGTGTCCTTATTCGTGTCCTTTTGAAAAAGTTACAATTTGGCATTATATAAATCAATAGCTTACAGTCTATTCAATGACGGCCATCGCACCAAAAAAGGATATTTTAATATCCAAAGAAGCACACAAACCCGCAAGCTGTATGGCTTGGCGGGTTTTTTATTGTCCAACGAAATGCAACAAAATACAGTAACTCAAAATCAGTAATATAAAGTTACTGTAAATTGGTGCGTCAGGCGGCCAGTTTATTAACGCCCAAACTGTCACGTTTAGCTTCCAGTTTCCGCAAGTCATAAAAAGTCTGTGCAGAAAGCCAAGATTCGGCGCTTTTTCCAAAGACCAACTCTAGTCGCAAGGCCATTTCCGGGCTAATGCCCGTTTTGTCATGAAAAGTTTGAAATAGAGCATGAGATAGTTCAATTGATACTGATAAGTCTCAAGAATTTATGGCTAGGTCTGATGAGGAAGCTGGCTTTGCTGAACAATCCGAGATGGCATGCAATGCAATCGTGAGTTGTTTTTTAAAGTTTGGTGACTTAGGATAAAAAGGTTTTGATGACTATAGACATGACGCCAGCAATGATTATCCCCATCATCCATTTTATGGTCACTGAGTCTGCCTTTAAAACAGCGAGATCAGTGCGTATAGGCGCAAGTTCTTGCTGGAATTTTGCATCAATATACTCTTTGGTAACCAAGTCTTTTAGATTAACCTCAAGTGCTTCTGATATTGCCTCAGCTTCAGCCTGCTTTTCTGGAACACCCGCAGATTTGAGTTTGTTTGCAAATTTTAAAGCATCAAAAGTGATGGTAGTCATGTCATTAAGCGCCAGATAAATAATTTTACAATGATCAATGTAGCCGTAACGGCTGCCTGTTGTCAACACGGAATAATGAGCTTACCCTGTGAGTTGATTGTATAAAAACTATATCATAGGCTAAAAGGTCGCCAGATTACCCAATCTGAAGCACAAAAAATTGAGCAGCATATTAGTGAAGCTCAATAACAACTCTATAAAACTGACGGTCAAAACATGGCGGGCTTAACTAAAGATCAGTAAGTTAGAATAGCGGTAGAATAAGCGGCCAAAAGGCTAAATTGATATTAAAATGAAATCAATTTAACCCATCCCGTTGATATTGCGGTGTATGACGCTTCGCTTATACACCCTACGCGCTGGTATATTTAATAGTAAGACTTGAGCCTTTAGTTTGTACTTTTTTATATCATTAATAGTGCTATTATATTCCTAACTTATTGATTATAAAAAATAAATAGCTTGCAAAAGCGTAACTATTGTGAGAGTATAGCGCACCTTGAATTATTCAGCTATTAGAAATTCCCACCTGATTTATGACACAGTACCTAACCATTCCAGAAGGCAAAATTTGCGACTTTATTAGCGGCAGCTTTAGGAGCGACACGCCTGAAGAATATGTTCGTCAAAACTTGGAAAAACGCCTGGTTAATGAATTAAAGTATCCGCGTGAACGGATTGGCGTTGAAGTGACCTTACAACTGGGCAGCAATAAACCCCGTGCAGATGTCGTCATTTACCTGGAAAAACGCCCACAAACACAAGAAAATATTCACGTTGTCGTAGAATGTAAAAAAGAAAATGTGTCACCGTCCGATAAAAAAGACGGTATCGAACAGCTCAAAAGCTATATGTCTGCATGTCTTAATTGCGAATGGGGCTTATGGACAAACGGCAGACAAAGGCAGGTTTGGCGCAGGATAAAAAATCCTGCGGGACAAGCTGAATTTATTGAGTTTAACGACATTCCTGATGTATCAGGCTCTACAGAAGACATTGATAGACCAAAACGACCTAAATTAGTGCAAGCTGATGGTGATAATTTATTTCTAGCTTTTCGCCGCAGCCATGATGCCATTCATGTTACCGATGGTTTCAATAAAGAAAACGCTTTTTTTGAATTTTTAAAAATCATCTTCTGCAAAATTGAAGATGAACGCAACATCCCCAAACCGCTTGAGTTTTATGTCGCTTCCAACGAGCGTATTTCGATTGATGGGCAGATTGCTTGCAAACAGCGCATTGAAGCCATCTTTAAGCGCGTAAAAAGTAAATTCAGTCAGATTTTTGACAGCAACGAAGAAATCAAATTATCACCACGCAGCCTTGCGCAAATAGTAGCCGAATTACAAGGCTACAGTTTTTTATCAACGGATATTGACCTCAAAGGTCATGCTTATGAAGAAATTGTCGGCTCAAACCTTAAAGGTGATAGAGGGCAGTTTTTCACTCCGCGTAATGTCATGCATATGGCCGTTGCCATGCTTAACCCCAAACTAGATGAAAAAATATTGGATCCGGCCTGTGGCACAGGTGGTTTTTTAGTAACGGCGATGAACGTAGTCATTGCCAGGCTCAAGCTGGATTGGGCAAAAGATTTGGGTAAACCTGAAAGTGAATGGAATGACGACGAAAAGAAAGCCTTGCAAGATCGCATTAGTGAAATGGCCGAAAGCTCCTTTTTTGGTTTCGATATTGCACCCGAATTGGTTAAAGCCACTAAAATGAATATGGTGATGAATAACGACGGCAGCGGTAACATTCTCCGCACCGATTCACTATTACCACCACATTTATGGGAAGCCGATTTTAAAGATTTACTAGCTAAGGCGCTGAGAATAAAACCTACTGAATTGAGCAATAAAGACAACATTGGCTTTTTTGATGTCATTATCACCAATCCTCCGTTTGGCAGCAAAATCCTCATCAAAGAAGAGTATATGCTCGACCAGTACGCTATTGGGCACGGTTGGGAAAGCCCGAAAAAAACTAAAACCGGCGAATGGAAAAAGAAAACTGTTTTATCCGCCTCACCACCCGAACAACTTTTTATTGAACGCTGCTTACAACTACTTAAGCCCGGCGGACGCATGGCAATTGTCTTGCCAGACTCCATTCTGGGTTCACCCGGTTTGGGGCATATACGCCAATGGTTATTAGGCGAAGCAAAAATTATTGCCAGTCTTGATTTAGACTCCGACACCTTTCAGCCGCACACGGGCGTACAAACGTCCATTTTAATTCTGCAAAAGAAAACCCTGGAAGAAAAAGCCGAAGAGCAGCGCACCCGCGTTCTCCGCCCTTACAATATTTTTATGGCGGTAATCGATAAAGTCGGTCACGACAAACGTGGCAACAATCTTTATCAACGTGATGAACATGGCGGAGAAATATTGATTGAAGTCAATGAAACCGTGACTGAACTGGACAAAACCGCAGACGGACAAACCACAGTAAAATCTGCTAAACGTCTCGAAAAAGTCCCCGACGACCAAACCCGCGCCGTTCCCGCCGTATTTACCGAATGGAAACGTAATGAGGGTATCGCATGGTAGCCACGACAGCACAACAAGCGCCAGTCAATAGGGATGCACCTATTAAGCCGCAAACCTTTAGTTGGGTGAGTGTGCCTGTGCAAAGCGTATTTGAAAGCGGCTTACGCCTGGAAGCAAGTGTTTATGCGACAGAGGCAAAACAAGCTGAAACAGCAATCCAATCAAACCCGCATGGATGCGTTCCCATTCACGAATTGGCTACTATTCACCATTGCCCAAGGTTCAAACGTGTCTTTGTGCAAAAATCACAATTTCCAATTTATCAACCGTCTCAAATTGGTGAATTGAACCCAAGCCCCGCCGCCTATATTTCCGACAAAACACTGGTAGATTTAGATGCGCTTCGAGTTTCAGAAGGTCAAATATTGATGACTTGCTCAGGCACAGTGGGCAATGTAACTTATGTAAGCAAGACGCTCGCAGGAAATATTTTTAGTCATGACTTATTAAGAATTCGTAGTCATAATGAACACCACGCAGGTTATTTGTACGCTTATTTTAAAAGTGAACAAGGGCGGACGCTCATACAGTCAAATAATTACGGCGCGGTAATTCAGCACGTTGAACCCGCGCATTTGTTAAAGCTACCAATTCCAGACGCGCCAGCCATACTTAAAACTCACATCCACCATACCGTTACAGAATCCTTTAATTTGCGTGATGAATCAAACGCTCTGATTTCACAAGCCCGAGCCAAACTACAAGCCGCGTTAAAACTGCCAGCGGTTGAAGAATTGAATCCGCCTGCGAACGGCGATAATGGATTACGCTGTTTTAGCGTGAATGTTGCAGATTTAAACCACAGACTTGAAGCCAATTATCACAACCCCTTAGCACAGGCAATCACGCAGCACTTACACAAACATGCCGCTCAAGTGTTAGCGTTAGGCGACAAGAAAATTACTCAGAAAATTATTTTAGCGGGGCGCTTCAAACGGGTTTATGTTGATAAGAAACAAGGTGTACCGTTTCTTGGCGGTAAAGAAATTTTGGAGCTAGACCCGCGCGGTGAAAAATATCTTTCACTTAAGCATCACGGTGAACGTATTGCCGAGCAATTGACGCTGGACGAAAATATGATTCTAATTACATGCAGTGGCACAATAGGCAAAGTCAATCTTGTGCCTAAGCATTGGCAAGGTTGGGCCGGTAGTCAGCATATACTTAGAGTCGTGCCTGCCAGCGCAGAGTGGGCCGGTTATTTGTATGCATGGCTAAGTTCTGAATGGGCATTGCCGCTGATACGCCGCCAGACTTATGGCGCGGTCGTATTTGAAATCGACCAATATCAACTTGCACAAGTCCCTGTTCCCCTGCTTGCTGATGTAGTCCTCATGCACGAAATCAACACACTTGTGCTCCGTGCCAACGAACTACGTTATACTGCTTTTATAAAAGAACAAGAAGCCTTGCGCTTGTTCAATGAAGATGTGCTAGGATTATAAATGATTTTATACTTGTAAAAGTGCCTGTGACACACCTATGAACATATACCGTGAATCGCTTCCTGACAATTGTCCACCTACTCTAGCTGAAGAAGTCTCTGAGACGCGTGTGGTTTACCGTCTTGTACGCTCGAATCCGCCGACAACAGATCATTTTCGTTCCCAGCGTGAAAAAAAGCCTGATAGTGTCTTTCCAAATATTGATGAATGTCAGGCACGTGGATTGTCTGTCTATACCATTGTCTCTGATTGTGATAAACCTCTTAAATTACCTCATTTTCGCAAGTATCTTGTATGTAAAGTTTCTTTGGATTTTGGTGCCGGACGCATTCAGCAAACTGGACAACCTTCACATCATACCTGGTGGCCGTTAGCAGGTTTCGACATCTTGCAGCATTGCAGTATGGAGCCGTTATGAAAACAATCCGCTACTTTGCGACTCTATTTTATTACGATGGGGCACAAATTTTCGAAGCTCGCGACGCTATTGGCGGCCATTACATTGCTGTGATGATAGAACCCATTGACGATATGGATCGTTATCTTTTGGTTGGTGCAGAGCCAGAAAAATTAAGACAATTCCGAACAGGCGAGCTTGATCTTCTTTCATTACTTGTAGATGGTGCCGAAGAAAGTTGGTTTATAGCGAAGCCACAAAATGACTTTTGTTTACCCTTAATTTTGGAAGTACAATCATCACCTCTTAAGGATCATCCTGATTTTTTACCTGAATCAGGGTTTATTTTACATGACATACCGGCGAACACTGACACAATTTTAGAAGCGCGTACTCGCAATAATTTAGTGCTTGAATTTGCGGTAGAGCCACCGGAAGCCGCCGAAAAGCATCAGATTCACGCTGGCACCTTGGCCGGTTTGTTGTTACATCTGCAAACCTTGGTCAAACATGCCTATAGTACCGCGCTTAGGGATATGCCAGTTGGCAGTCGTCGAAACTATGATGCTATCGATGCTTGTTTGTTTAACGTAGTAATACCGGCTGCCCCCGGATCATTTCGAGTTGTTCTTGAAGCGGCTTCTGCACCCGATGTATTTGGAGTCAGCACACTATCTCTTGCCCTGGAGCGAATTGATTGTTTTTTTGAGCATGTCAATGAGCCTAAGCAGACGGTGGAGATAGTAAAAGCCCATAAAGGACATTTGGCAGGTGCTTACCTCCGCTTGTTACGCTTTCTCGTTGATAATAATACCTATCTTAGCTATTCATGGGCTGAGCCAAAGTTTCAAAATCCTAAGCACTATTCAGTCAGTAAAACTCAAGCTGTTTCATTAGTTGAATATTTATCAGGCATTTCTAACATTGGTGCTGAGACGGTGATATTACAGGGCGTATTGGATAAAGCGGATAGGGGTAACGGCACATGGCGAATTATTACTGAGGAAGCGGGCGTTTCTGGAAAAATCAAACAGGATGGCCCCAGCTTGGCAGGTTTGAAAATTGGGAATCGTTATAGTTTTACCTGTCTTGAAGAAATTGAAGAAACACAGGGGGGGCGAGAACAAAGATCGCTTTTCTTGATGGAACATGAACCCATTTAAGTTAAGCCTATCGACAGTTCGTTTAAACCTATTTTTAATTCTTTAGAGGTCTATGGGTGTGTAGGTAGCTGGGGTTTTTGCTATTTTTTTAGGAAAAAATTAAGCATGGCGATGATAACATTTTCCAAAGGAAATTATTTATCTGAGAAACTATAGTGAGCGATATTCACTTAAACGTACCGTTATGTAAATCGTAGCAGGTAATGCGATAATATAACCATAACCAACCAAAGAGGATATGTCATGAAATTTAACCCTTGTATTGATAAATGTACTTATGAAGGTACTCATTGCCAAGGTTGTGGTCGTTCATTTGAAGAAATAGCGGACACCAAAAAATTGGTAATGTCGATTGTCGATTTTATACAAGATCAAGATTATGAGAATAGTGAAGAATTTGTCAGTACCATTAGCAAAAGCGTACTTAAAAAAGTGCAAAATTCGGCGTAAAGTCACCTAAAAATCCCTAATTGGGAAAAATTCAAAATTTTCGTCATTCCGTTAGGGAAGTCGGTTATCAATTTAAACCGGGACAGATAAATAAAATTGGCCTATTGATTCCGGGAACGCTGAGCGCCAGCTCGGCGTAGTCACCAATAGTCCGAATCGGCCTGACTATCCCGTGCCGAGCTCGGGCTCGGCGTTCCCGGAAAGTTATCTTGTTAGACTGCCATAAAAAGCGGTGCGCATCGCGCACCTAAAATCTCACCCTACGCTAAACAGTAATATTGCGAAACTTGGGGTATTATTTTTTCCTGAGATTTTTGAGTATTTCTTCCAAGGGAACCAGGTTCATGGTCATTCTAAATAAAACATCATTATTCTGTAACAAGCCATAGCAATGATAAGTTCTTAGCATAATATTAGTTTGGTTTAAAGTGTTCTCACTGGATTCAGGCAGTTGCTTGACTAAAATATGCAGCTTGTCATTATTTTTAAGCTGGCTTACATGTTGCCGGTCTACTGAAATTTCATGAGACGTATAAACCATCGGGTTAAGTTTAAAATCATGATTTTCTAATTGTGCTTTTTCCAGTAAGGCACCAGAAGTAAGGCTGCAAGGAAATATTTCCGGGTAGTGCGCAACATGCGTTAATTCATCAAAATAATCGGACTGTTCGGCTAAAGACCCAGACAGAAAGTTTTTAACAGAACCGTTATTCATAAACTTTCGTTTAAGGAAATAACAGGTGTCGGGAATCATCGTGCGGTCAGGGATGCCGTTAAGGTCGGGTAGTTTGTTAAAGGTGGTATCTGCTAAAAATAGCGGCGCTTGTGTTTCTTTTTTAAACCCCAGCAACACCGTTTTGTCATCCGATTTCATGGCAATACGATTGCCCAGCGTCAGGTTGGGAATGGTTTTAATGAGGGTTTTTTTAATATCCAAATAAACAGGCGTTCGGGGTCTGACAGCGTTAACAAACGTTATTTGGTAATTACTGAAGCGCAGATTATTTTCGGCGATAATCCGGTTTTCATAATGCGCTTCCCGATACAGGCGCATTTGGTACTCAATGAGTGTGTTGAGTTGATAGCCCAGAACGATAGGGCCTCTAAACGGGTTATGAGTGACTTGTAACCATTTATGCTTGTCATGAAACAAATTAAAGTCATCTGTGGCGTTACGAGCCACCTCAATATGAATCTGGTCAAAAGTGAATGGTTGATCTATCATTTTTTTCGCTGGTAAGAGTGTGATTGCTATTTAGGTGTTTAGGGTCACCGATTAGCCAGCGGTTGTCAATAAAGTCGATAAAATCCCGGCGGGTCAGATTGCAATGTAGTGATCCTAATGCCGCGCTAATTAATTAAACTATGTTATTTAACACAGTTTAATAAAAAAATCTGGTTCTATTACAGCTGAAAGCTTCAATAGCTTTCAAAGTGTGTGATTTTCAACCATTTTTTCTCCTGTTTTAGTTCGGTATGCCATTAATTTTATGAAAAAGAGTTAATTTGATAGCTGATTAATGCCGTTAATTAATTAAACTATGTTATTTAACACAATAAATCGACTAAAGTGTGTTAAATAACATAGTTTAATAAAAATCACATGGGTAATTAAACCCTGAAGTCAGTATTTACAGTACCCTGATTACTTGGTACGCAATGTGCTTTTAGTTTGGTATGTACGGAATCTTCCTCTTAAACATAACTACTACAGATTTGCGATGCTTAACCTTATATTACTTAACGAGCGAAAAAAACGGTTTTTTTTATTCGTCATTGTTTCATCCATTCTTTCGTTATTGCCATTGCAAAATGTGTTGGCAACTACATCGTTTGCTCGACAAACCGGTGAGCCCTGCACCGCCTGTCACATGCAGGCTTATGGGCCTTGGTTAACGCAATACGGCCAAAAGTTTAAGCTTGATGGTTATGTTGCAGGTCATGCCAATAAATTGCCTGACGTGATAAACCCTTTTGCACTGGAAGTGGTGGGCTCGGTGACTAACACGCAGAAAGACGTACCTCCTGGACAATACTACCCTCCCAATGGTGAAGGCGCTCATTCGTTTGTCAACAATAATGCGGTTAATGATTGGACTGCACTGTATTATACCGGCCGTATTACCGATAAGATCGGCAGTTATCTACAGCTTAACCTCAATCCGCAAGTGGGACGTTCGGTCAGCCTTGCCATGGCTGATATACGGGTTGCCGACCACGCAACCTTCAGGGGCAATGCCATCACTTATGGACTTACCGTAAATAATGCGCCGACCATGTCTGATTTCTGGATGACGACGCCGGCGTGGATGTACCCTTACACTCAATCTTCTGTGACTGTAAAACCAGTCGCCCAGCCTTGGTTGCAATCGTTGATGGCGGGTGCCAATACGGCAGGTGCAACCGCTTACACAATGATCAATAATCATCTTTATCTGGAAGCGGGTGGCTACACGTCGCAGTCGCAAAATATGGCTCAGGGTCTGGGAGTTTGGAATGCCGCTATCAGCAGAGAGGGTGCGCAAGGTGGGCTTATTGATGGTGGTGCCCCTTATTGGCGTATGTTCCTGCAACACAGCATTGGCCCGCATACCATGATGATTGGAACTTACGGCTTGGCAGCCAAAGTAATTCCTTATTATTCAAATGGCATTGGTACGAATTCTTATGTTGAATACAACGCTGACACGAATTACTCGTATATGATGGACGACAATAACATGTTGATGGCGATGGCCAAATATACGCACGACACTATGAACATGAATGCCTCTCAAGGCCAAGGCTGGGCAAGCAATACCAGTAATTATCTGGACAGCGTGATGATGATGGGGATGTGGACCTACAAGCAGACTTACAATTTGTCGGTGGGCTGGAACTATATGAAAGGCAGTGCTGATAATTTGCTTTATAACGGCGCTGCGAGACCCGATTATGTTTCTGAAAGCCCGGTTAATCCGATAACCGGAAGCGCCAACGGTTCGCCAAACACCAATTCATTTCTTTTCGAAGCCGACTACATACCGTTTGGTAAAGGCACCTCCATGACCGACCCGTATTTAAATATACGTCTTTCGATGCAATATTGGGCCTACACTCAATTTAATGGCGCATCGTCAAACTATGACGGTGCAGGCCGTAATGCGGCAGGGAATAATACGCTGTATTTTGTCGGCAATGTAATGTTTTGATTTTACTGACCTACTATGAAATATAATTTTAAAATGACCACTTTTTTTATGGCAACATCGGTAGTGTGCCTTTTGGGTTTTACCGGCCCTTCTTATGCTGCGGATGATTCAGGTTCTTCGCACGTCGATCATCATAAACATGCGGGCGGGCACATGCACATGCAACATGGGAGTGATGATGCCGGGATGGATATTAATAGTCCCCGTTATGCCAATGCTAAAAAAATCGCAGATAAAGCCTGTAGCGATTGCCACGGAAAAGCAGGCATCAGCAAAACCGATGATAATCCAAATCTTGCCGGACAAGATGCCCTGTATTTCTGTAAGACGATGTATGACTATCGTAGCCGGGCGCGGGATTTGCTACCCATTAAAAATAACGATGGACTCTATGTGCCGACCATGAACGAAGTAGTAGACAAGCTGAGTGATCAGGATATTGTCGATTTATCTGAATATTATGCGCATCTGCGCACTCATTAAAGTGTAGCCCGACGATGACAGAATTAACCCTATTTCGCACCTTAGCTATTTATTCACTCTGCTTGTTTGTGACCGGACTCTCCGGTTGCTCTGTTTTTGGTAAACAATCCGCAGTCGTTACGCCTGCAGAGGCCGAAAAAACGGCTTATTATCAGTGCGGCGGTTGTCATGGACCGGCAAATGTCCGCGTTAACTTTATGACCCCTAATATCATGGGTCAAAAAAAGGGCTATCTGGCTCAAACATTACGTGATTATCGCGATAAAAAACGTATTGAACCCCTAATGAACGGAGTCATCGCAAATATGAGTGATCAAGAGATTGACAGTCTTGCCGCTTATTTTTCCAATACCAGATTTGATGATAAATAAATATAAAAGCGGCTTCCTTGTTTAGGATTAGTGCTTCAGATAATGGTATTATTATAAAAAATCCAACTTAATGATTTCTGTATTAACCGATTATCTATGAACCTAAACAATCCTAAGCTTATTTCTTTGATGTTTGCTTGTGCGACAGTAAAAAGCAGGTAACAGCTATGAAAGTAAATCTGCTAATTTGGGATTGGCCCTTGCGCCTGTTTCATTGGTTGCTGGTCTTGGCCGTTGTAGGCGCTTATGCCACCGGTAAACTCGGCGGTTTACTGACTGACTGGCACAGTCGCTTGGGTGGACTGGTTTTGGGTTTACTGATATTTCGGTTAATTTGGGGCGTTATGGGTACTACTCATGCCCGCTTTTTAAATTTCTTACCCAGTTTTTCACGACTAGTCGCCTATTTTAAAGGTGACTGGCAAGGTGCAGGTCATAATCCTCTTGGTGCGTTGGCTATTATTGCCAAGCTGACAATATTATTACTTTTGGTTGGTACAGGCTTGTTTGCCAATGATGACATTGGCTTTGAAGGGCCGTTGTCTCACTTGGTTGATAAGGGTCTGAGCGATAAGCTAAGCGGTTGGCACATTTGGATAGTCAATCTGTTGTTGGGGTTGGTTGTTTTACATGTAAGCGCCATTATCTTTTATCAACGGGTAAAAAAAATCAATTTGGTACTGCCAATGCTGACCGGCAATAAGCAGTTGCCGGATACACAGGCCGTGAGTTCAATCGGTCCGGTCAGCCCGCTACGTTTTGTTGTTGCCTTGCTGGTTGCGATTTTAGTTGTCTGGGGTGTTTGGAGTTTTTAATTGGCCGATTATTTAACGTCATTAATCAGTAAGGCAATGACCTGAGCAACCTATAAATCACTAATTTTTTATATCACTATAAGGCATTGAAACAATGAGATTAAGATGTGCGCTGGGTTTGATTCTTGCCACCCTCACAACAGTCGCCACAGCAGAATCTGTAGAAGATCAAATCAGGCTTCGTCAATCCGCTTATTCATTTATGGGTTGGAATACGGCCAAAATTAAAAATCAGGCAGTCGATCATCCAGAAAGCTATAACAAAGATCAAATCATCGCTGCCGCCAATGCTATTGCCGCTGTCGCTAACTCCAGCCTGCTTGACCTGTATGCGCCAGGCACTGATCAAGGCACTGGCTGGAAACCCTCACATCTAAAAGCTGACTATTTCCAGAAACAGGATGAGGTAAAAGAACTTAATGCCAAGTTCATCAAAGAAGCCAATTAGTTGCAAGCCGTTGCCGCCACAGGTGACGCTGCCGCAGTTAAAACCCAATTTGGCAAACTGGGTGCCGCCTGTAAAAGTTGCCATGACCTGATTCGTGTTCGTGATTAAGAATTCGCAAGCGTGTATATTACTACCTGATGTTACGCAGCCATTCAGGAGCATCAATGTTTGTAGCGAGTTGAAAGCGTTGGTTTCTATGGCCGATTAACATCAGTAAGTAAGGTGTAGCGGTAATGGGTATTTTTGCCCGGAATGTCTTTGGGAGGAGAAAAAATGGCTACCGTATTAATTACCGGTGCAAATCGGGGGTTGGGTCTTGAGTTTTGTAAACAATATGCGACTGATGGCTGGCATGTGCTGGCTTGTTGCAGAATGCCGCAAGCGGCGTCCGGGTTGTTGAGTCTTGCCGAGCAGTATTCGCAGATTTCGGTATTGGCTTTGGACGTTGAAGATTTTACGCAAATAGAACAATTGGCCGTGCAATTGCATGATACGCCTCTTGATGTGTTGATTAATAATGCCGGGGTTTATGGAGATAGTGCAGGGCAGGGGTTTGGGCAATTGGATTACTCGACGTGGACTAAAACATTAACCATTAACGTGCAAGCACCTGTGAAAATGGCGGAAGCGTTTTTATCACACCTGAAACGGGGCGATAAAAAACTGTTGGTCTCAATCAGTAGCTTAATGGGTAGTATTGCCGATAATAGCAGTGGCGGCAGTATCATTTACCGTTCCAGTAAGGCGGCATTAAATGCGGCAATGAAAAGCATAGCCATTGAGCTGAAGGAGCAGGCAGTCGGTGTGTTGATTTTTCATCCTGGCTGGGTAAAAACCGATATGGGCGGTGATAATGCGCCGCTTGAAACTGTTCAGAGCATTGCCGGAATGCGACAAGCTATTTCTGCATTTTCGCTTGAGCAGACCGGTAGCTTTGTAAAATACGATGGAACGCAGCTACCTTGGTAAGCCGGTATTATAATCGGTTTTTGTAAGGCAATTCGCGAAAAATAACGACTTATTCTATCGTTCCCACCACCGGCTTCTCTGCCCACAGTCAAGCGAAAGTTGTTTAAAAAACGGGAGTGCAACCGCTTCAGCTGTTGCCTGTAAAACAGCCGTTATATATTATTACTCATTCTTCACGTTTTTAATTCTTGATTTCGGGACGATCAGTTATATAAAACAACAGGCAGGAATAAGACCACCCAAGCATAGCGCGTGGTGGCGTTTCCGGCACTCCTCGTTGGAAGTGCCGGAAACGCTTGCGTTCGAAAAGCCTTATTCCGGCTACATCGTTTCCTTCACACTCGTACTATAAAATCAAGGTAAAAAGACTTGAAGATCGGGTATTACGATACTTAACTGTGTGCAGTGACGCTCCAGAACTTGAATAATGACCAACCCAATCACTTCATTATAAGGCATCCAGTTTGTAGCCGAACCCTCTCACAGTCTTGAGAAGTTTTATAGCATAATCGTCATCGATTTTTCGTCTCAACTGCCGAATATAGACATCCACCACATTGGTTAACGGATCAGCGCTGTAACCCCATACTTGCTCCAGGATGCGGGTTCGGCTCAACACCTTGCCAGGCATCCGCATAAAGCATTCCAGCAAAGAAAATTCTTTGGGCGTCAGTTCGATGAGCGTTTCGCCACGCCTCACTTCATGCGTTTCCATATTTAATACAAGGTCAGCCACTTGAAATTCTTTGGACTCCGGTTTGATATCGCCGTTGCGACGGCGCATCAACACTTCGATTCGGGCCAGCAATTCCTCAAATGCGAAAGGCTTGGTCATGTAATCATCGGCACCGGAGCGCAAACCGGTTACCTTGTCCTGTACGGTATCTCTGGCTGTCAAAATTAAAATCGGGGTGCCAACGCCAGCGTTACGCAAGCGCTCGCAAACGTCTCGACCATTGATGTCGGGTAGACCCCAATCCAGAATGATAACCTGAAATTTGCCGACAGTACCCAGCGCTATTGCTTCCAGGCCGTTTCGTGCGATCTCTACCGCATAGCCTTCGGCTTTTAGGCCTCGCTGAACAAAGTCGACAATTCGCTCATCGTCTTCCACTAACAAAACTCGCATGTAACCGATACTCATTGGATTATTAAATTTAAGTGGGTAACTTCTTATTGCCTGCAAGCCGCATCAGAATCAAATCGATTATGCACGAAATGAGAGACAAGCCGGGTGTTAAAAAAACTCGTAGTTTTTCAAGTCCCTCGCTTTGCTCTCCCCTTTAAAAAAGGGGGGAGAGCAAAGCGAGGGGCCGAAGGGATTTATTTAAAAAATATCCCCTAACCCCTCTTTTTCAAAGAGGGGGACTGAATAATTACTCTTAATTTCCCCCAAAGGCGACGTTTTATTTTTTCGTGACCTTGGTGTCTTCGTGGTGATATTTTTTGAAAACTTTTAATCCATTATTGTAGATTATCAATTTTACATCAGTCATGGTTCATTTATTGGCAGGTCATCAGGTTCTGCCAAAATCAGGGGCAGCGTCACAGTAAACGTCGAGCCTGAATTTTCAGTGCTGGTTACGGTGATCCGTCCACCGTGTGCCTTAAGAATTGACTTGGCCATCGGCAAGCCCAAACCTGTACCATCGTCTCGCGAAAGCAGGGCATTTGGGCTGCGGAAATGACGGTCGAAAATACGCTCTAAATCCTGGGCGGGTATGCCTATGCCTTGATCGATAAGGCTAAAGTTTACCTCGTTTCCATCCAGCCACAAGGAAACCGTGATATGCCCCCCTGGTTTGGAATATCGGCAGGCATTGTCGCCTAAAATAAACAGTACCTGTCGAAGCCGTTGTTTATCTCCGCGCACCCACACGGACTGGCTTGAGGTATCAAGGGAAACCGAAATCGAGTTTTCTTCGGCCATTACCTGAAAATCCTCGACGGCACTGGCGACCAGTTCGGCCAAGTCCAGGTTATCCCATTCAAATTGGAGGTTGGCGGTTTCGGTTCGGGCCAGAAACAATAGATCGTTGACGTATTTGCCTAATTGCATTGATAGTTCGACGATGCGGTGTAATGCGTCCTTATACTCCTCGGCATTGCGATCTTTGCCTCGCAGCGTTACCTCGGCCTCGCCACGGATGACGGTAATCGGGGTGCGCAGTTCATGGCTGATGTCGGCCAAAAATTCTCGTCGCGCGTTATCCATGCGTTTTAATTCTTCATTTAAGCGATGCAGATCAACAGTGCGTTCAGCGACTCTTTTCTCCAGCACTAACCGGCTTTCACGTAGCTTATCTTGTTGATGTGTCAGCTCCTGAGCCATAAGATTAAAATGCGTGGCAAGATAACCAAATTCATCGCGGGTATCAAGAGCAATGCGATAATCCAAATTACCGGAGGCTATTTCGTCAGTACCTTTCATCAACGCTTCAATAGGTTTTCTGACGCCGCGCAGCAGTAATGCCCCTGAGGTGAGGCTAAACAGCGCCGCAGTTAATGAGGCCAAGATGGCAAGCCAACGCGACCGGGCAACCAAATCCTCCAGTTCATGTCTGGCTTTTCCCGCTTTTTCACGTTCCGCATTAATGGCGGTATCAATCAGCGGCTGAAATTTTTCGTCGATTTCTTCTTTGGAGAATTTAGACAGTGCTTGCACCGCCATTTCTCGCTTGCCTTGCTGGCGCAAACGCTCGACTTCATCGAACCGATATTCGCTGGCATCCAGGAAAGCAGTAAAATGAGCCACTCTTTCCAGTTCGGCGGGTTTGTTCTGCAAACCTTCAGTAGGGTTCTCGGTAACCGCAGTCATTCTAAGTGCTTGCATCGCTTCATAAAGGCGATGTTTAGATGATTCTATGCCGGCCTGTGCCGTTGGACTATTCGTTATCAGTCCGTCCATTCGCTGTTTAAAGTGGCGATAGGCTTCCTGTGATAAGCGCTCATAATGATCAAAAGTCTCATAGGCTGTTTGGCTGCGCTGAAAATATCGGGCAACCTGGTTTGAGCTCCAATACAATGCGATTCCTAAAAACAGGACAAAACTGAATGAAACGACGATGACAGCGGCCAAACGAAAACGAAACATGAGGTGCTAATTTGCGTCGCCGCTTTCGTCCAAGTGTTTTTCCATGGACCTGATGGCTTCCAGCTTTTCCCTTAGCAGGCTATTTTCATTTTTCTTTGAGCCTTTTGCATTTTTTGATTCCACCACCGATTGAACCGATTTTTGTTTGCGCTCCATTGAAGAGACTTTTTTTGACACAGCGGACAAGCGTTTTAAGGTTTCAGTATGAATGGCGACCAGTTTTTGCATCCGTTCATCGGGCAGTTTTTCGGGCGGAATAGCGTCTACTTCATTCAGAATTTTTGGGATTTCGCCACAGGCATCGGAAAGTAAGCGTCCCACCATCAGGTGTAACGAAACCCCGGTGTCTGGAGAGTCTTTTTGGCGTTTCAGTAAGGTACGACACACCTTGTCGCGTGACGAGAGTGGCGTTTTGGCCATGTTGTCGCCAAAAGCAAGCAGATCATCAAAGTCTGATTGCGTGTAGGGGTCTTGATAGGGGGCTGAATTTTCCGTCGTACCGGTATTAAATTCGGCACATCCGGTCAGCAACAAAAAGCTGAGTGCCAGACTGATGTTTTGAACAGACATTATGGGTTGCCTATTAATGTTTTTTTCATGGTATTCAAAGTTCTCCGGTTAGTGGTATCTGAACGCGAATGCGGGTTCCCTGTTGGTCTTGTCTTGGGTCAATAATATCGACTTTGCCTTGATGGTTGGTGACATATTCTTTGACAATAGCCAGTCCCAAGCCGGAGCTTTCGACACCTTCTTCGCTTTGGTCGGATTTGCCACGAAAAAAGGGTTAGAATACATGCAGGCGCTCATTCGGTTCAATACCCGGGCCTTCGTCTTCGACTTCCAATTCCATCTGGGTGCCGGAAGCACGAAGCATGATGCGTAGTTCACCGCCCACGGGAGAATATTTCACCGCATTTGACAGCAACTGCTCAATAATACTTCGTAGTTGCTCCTGAACTCCGGAAATATCAACCGGCCTGACCAGCTTTTTCACGCTAATAGATTTGGCAGTCAGCAAGGGTTGAAAATCCTCGATAACCGATTCAAGCAAACTGTTTATATTGACGGTTTCTTTACGGTTGGTTTCCGGTTTTGAGCTAAGCTGGCTATAACGAACCAATTCGTCGGAAACGGTTTTCAGCTTGTCAATATGGTTGCATAAGAGCCGTGCGATGTCTTGTCGCGCGTCGTTGGGTTTTTCATCGGTCTCGTTGACAAGGAGTTCGGCACCTTCGCGAATATTTTCCAACGGCAGGTTGATTTCGCGGGCTACGTTATACATAAACTGCTGTTTCGAAACTTCCAGCTCCATCAAATGAGTTCGCAACCATTCCAGACGATTGCCCAGATAACGCAGATCTGAAGGGCCTGAGACGACAATTGGCTCATCAAGTTCCCCAGAACCCAAGCGGCGAATACTGGCATCCAATTGCCGCATTGAACGTGAAAGTATGATCAGCAGAAGCACAATAAAGATAAACGAAATGACCAACAGCACCGACCCCTTGACTAACAGTCCTTGCTCAAGGGCTTCTGATTGCAAGCGTAATTCGTTAAATTCATGATCAACATGGCGCTCAAACTCACGCGAAAGACTGTAGGAAGACTCGCGCAGTCCTTGGAAGGCCTCATCGACCGGTAATTTAAGGTCGTTTTCACTGGCCGAATTATTAATTTGTTGATATATCAGGTCTTCTTTTTCGGATAATTCGTTGACCAATAATGCGATTTTGTTATCGACATGAAGCTTTAATAACTCACTTAAGGCCTGTTTGAACGATGCCCGCGTATTTTCATAAGATTGTTGTTCATAAGGCTGACGTAGCGCGGGGTCTGACAGCAAAACAAAAAGTCTGGCTTTACGCTCAATATCGGCAGTCTTTTGCAAAACAAAGCGTATGGCTTTGGTTTGTTCAAAGACCTGAAAATTGATGGTTCTGCCCAATGCCGACGTTTCACGCATACCAAAAGCTGCGTACATGACCGCTAAAAAAAGCGGGATAACGGCAATGACAAAGCCTAGAACAATAAGTGATTTTAACGATAAAATATTTTTGAATTTCATCATGCGGCTAAAGAGAGTTAAAACGTTGGGCTTGTTTTGACAAAGCCGGTTTTCTAAAAAAAGTCATAACAAAGTGTGACATAATTTCTTTCATTTGCTGGGTAGGAAGGATTGTCATAAATAGGCCCCGCTGCAATAGGCATCCAGGATGCCACGCTTAACAAGCATTAGTTTTGGGCATGGAAAATTTAAACGCCGGTCTGACTGATGCCGCAGCTAAATCGACTTAAAAACCAACATTATACATGTTAGTGTAGTATAACTTGCCATCTTGTGAGCGTGCCGGTTTATCCCTTAATTAAACTTTCATATTTTATGAAGCCATTAGCCTTGTTTTTTTTCGCAGTACAAACGGTCTTGATAATGCTGATCGGGTTGTCTGTTGCCAATGCCGTTGGAGTTGCCGAATTGCCAATAAAAGGCACAATCGAAAGGCCTTTGCTGCTGTTTGATTTGGGCAGTGAGCCGCCGTCAGTGGGTGTTGACGATAAAACAACAAAGGTCTTTACCGGTGAAGTTTATGCTCACGAAGGCGATGCATCGATTCAGATCGGTAAAGATGATATCAGCTCTTTGCACCCCGGTTTCGGTAATTGGAACGTCAGCTTTCGTTTTAACGTCAATTCAGGTCTCCCAGCCAAAGCGTATAACTTTTTGGTACGCTGGAAACAAGGTGGCGATCCTGCTGTTTGCGTGCAATCGTTTGGAATCTGGGCAGGCCCTGATCTATCCAGACTGGAGCTACGTGCAACGCTGTCCATGAAGCCAAAGGGTTGGGATTATGCCTGGATAGCCGCCGATTCACCGGTAAGCCTTAAGGCCGACGATGCCGTTATTGAGGTACGAGATAGCGGTGCCGGCCACGATGCCAAAGTCTTCGATGCTTTTCTGCTTGCCTCGCCATTATCCATTCTACCGACCAGCGGTACGGCAGACCGGCCACTGGTGCTATTGGATTTAGGTAATGCACCGGCATTTGCGGCAGCAGAGAAAGAATCGTCTTTACAAGTTCAACGCGGTATAGCTATTGCCGGTGCTGGTGCGGAGTCAATAGTCACTGTAAAAGACGAGGTTCAAGTTTTTCACCCCGGTTTCGGAAGTTGGGATGCCAGTTTTCGCTTTGAACTTAATCCGGCGATTACGCCCGGACAATACCATTTTTTTGCCCGCTATAAAAGCGGTGGCGAAGTCTCTCAGGTTAGTCAAAACTTTACTATTAAAGCCGGTGCAAAACCGGATGAGCTGGCAACACGCGGCGATTATGCTTTAACCAACACGACTCCCTGGGAATATCAATGGTTGCAAGCCGCAGCTACCGTCACCGTGTTACCGGGTGATCGCTGGCTGGAAATTAAAAATACCGGCAAGGCGGACGGCGCTAAAGTCTTCGATGCTTTTTTGCTCAAGCTTGACGCTCCGCTGGGTGACTGGATGAATGCAGATCAAGCGCAGTCAAGAAATCGCTTTCTGGCCCTGACCAAGGCATTGCCTAATGCGAAACAAAAACTGATGATACTCGACGGCAAAGGTGAGCACGGTGAGACATTATTTCGTGGCTTGGCTTTAGAGTCGGCGCGACCCCACTATGAAAAATTGTCGGTATCTTATTTAATAGGACCGGAAGCAGAAACGTTGGCTCGCAACTTGAATCTGCCTTCACTGCCTGTCGCACTGATGAGAGACGATCATCACACTATCCTTGGCGTCTTGGCTAAACCCAGCAGCGAACAGGAGGTGCTTAAGTTTCTCGCCGATCCTGATAAAGTCGGCACGATGCCGGTTCCCATTGCTGTTGCTGCGGATGCGCCCAAGTCGCTTAAAAACGGCGTGCCGGAAGCTTGGTTGGTGGGCGGTTTGCAGGATGGCTTAGCGGGTGTTTCCATTTTTGGACTGGATAGTGAAACCGTGTTGCGCCCCAATCCTGACCAACCCTATCTGAGTTTACAAATGATGGGCGGGCAAATTCAGGTTTGGCATGTTGCGGCTACACAAGCCAACGGCAGCGCAGACATTGAAGCCAATACCCAACATGCTTATGGCTGGTCGCGTGGCAGTGGTTATGCGCAGCTTTACCTGCATGTCGATCAGGCTACGGAAACGCTACTGCATCTGCAACAATCCGGTATTAAAACAGCTGTTTGGCTGGATGGACAGCCTGTTAAATTAACTGATGACCCTAAACCGCCAGCCGCACTCTCAAATCGATCCGAAGCGCCACAAGTTGCCGCATTAACTCTGGCGCAAGGCTGGCACAGTCTGCTTGTTAAACTGGTGATGCAGCATGAGCAAGGTCAACGGTTTTATTTTACCGGCCTGTTCACCAATCCAGCGGGCCAAGCTCTGGATTCGATAAAGACGCAACTGACCGATCCCGAGACCGATCTTGCGCTTAACAAAATCGCTGTACGGTTACGCCCGCTTGTCTTTGTCGATGCACCTGCCAATCTGCCGCATCCGGGAGACCCGCTCAAACTGAAAGTGGATTTGCGCTGGCATTCTATTTTGGAAGAAACCAGCTTACCCTCACCGTTACCTCGTTTCAAGGCAAAACTGCGATTGCGTGTGGTTGATTACAGCGGCAAAGACGTTGCGGTAAAAGAAATCTCCGGACTGTTCCCCAGTCAAGTTGAATTACACCTCGACAAGATTAGCGAGCCCGGTTACTACGCTGTTTATCCGTCTTTATATACACCCGCAGGTCTGTTGATTATGAATTATCCTGCCGACGGCTTTTCAATTGTACCCGGAACCGCCGAGCAAAAGCAGCGTTTGGACAAGAAAAAACTATGGAATAACGACTATTACGCCTTGGCCGATGGCGATAAAAGCTTTATGCAGGAAGGCGGTTATTTCGACTGGCTGCAACGAACGGGAATCTATAAAAGTTACGGCAGTTATCCGGGCTTCGACCCGCAATATCGGGCACAATGGGAGCATGCGAAACAACTGGGATTGATATTGTTCGCCGACTCCTCAGGCGATAGCAATTGGCTGAATGACAATTCTGCCGACGGTCAGGTTTTTATCAAAACAGCCTCGTCGTTTACCCGATTTTTTAAAGCAACCAACGAAATCGACATTCGCTTCGAGGCACAATGGCAAAAACTGCGCGACCCCGAACACTGGGTACAACGCGCCCAATGGGAATATGAACAGCTACACAAACTGCGCAGCGATGCCCATTATGTGGGCGGCAGCCTGGTGCGACCGGGCGATAAAGAAGGAGCGGGACAGTGGTTCAAACAAGTATTGCAACTGGGACTGGACAAGTACCAGGATGCTTGGGACGTCCACGCCTATCCCCAAAAACCGCCGCGTTTCGGCGGAACGCTTGGCAATGGCTCAAACGAAGATGAACAAGGCGTACTGGCCGTTTATGACAGTCTGGGCAAAACCAATAAATTGCCCTTCTGGCTGGGAGAAACCGGTGCCAAAGCCATGCATGGTTTAACCGGACGCCGTTGGCAGGCAGAACAAGCCGCAAAAATTATTGCCTGGGTCAACAGTCGCAGTGATTATCTGGGTTTGGCTTTCTGTATAGGTCACGAATACGACCTGGCTTATGGACGGATTTGGGATTACTCAATGGGTCACAAACCTGGCGAAGCTGCCCTATATACAGCCAGTGCCTTAATCGACGGCTTGCCTTATCAAGCCGTTGACGCCAAAGATGCCAATATCCAGGCCGCTTACTTCGGCGACACCTTAATGCTATGGCGGACAGATGAAGCAACCGGCAACTGGCCGCTTAAACTGGCTCCCGGTAAATCCTGGGTGCTTGTGGATGTCGTAGGACAAATCAAGGCGCTCACGGTTGACGCCTCTGGCGTTGCAAACATCCCAATTTCTGTCAGCCCTGTTTATGTGCTGACTCGCACCGACTATGACCTGTTGACCCGGTATTAAAGCTTCAAATGGAGGCCAGACTTAGCCTGACCTCCACAAGTTGCTTAAGCGTGACGGGAATTGCAAACCCTCACCGCCCCGAGTGTAGACAGCCATCAATCATAAATTCCTCAAGTATAACCCCATGGACACTATTTAAATAGCGAGTAGCCTCGATGCAGTAAAACAAAATCGAGGATTTAGGTTTCGATTTTGGTTTGGCATCGAGCCTAAATCATGCAGCAACGTAATCGACACAAACCATCCATGGCACTGGATACCGGCATCCCTGCCGGTATGACGGCGAGGGCTGAAGTATCTTGCTAATCAGGAAAGGCTTAACCGTCAATACGTTTAACCTTAAACTGTCCCGCCTTAAGTAGGTAGCCACGTTTTTTTGTCACCACTTAAAAAATCAGTAAAACGGCTTAAGCTTTCTTGTTTATACCTTAGAAAATCGGGCTGATTCCTTAAGGTATCTGGTTAACTCCTTAAGAAATTAGCATAATTCCTTGAGGTGTTTTGTTAAGTCCTCGAGAAATCCGCATCAAAAACCCAGGTTTTTTTGCCTTATACACAAGCTATCAAACCCAGACTTTCCGCTAAAAAAATACTTTTTTACGTATTTCTTATGCCGCTTTACTCTATTTAGGCGCTATGTGGATCGTAGTGGATAAATACTAAAAAATATTGATAAACACAAATCTTATCAGTCGCTGAAAACGCCCAAGCCGTCATCCCGGGAGGTGTCCAGTTGCCATGGATGGCATTCGTAATGCATTCACGCACTGATTTTTTGTGTTACTCGATATTCAAGTTTTTATTCGTTGAGTTTGAAAAATGATGTAAATTAAATCTATCAAATCATAGCTGAGACCAGACATCTAAACTAATGACGAGCTATAGTCGCGACGTGGGCGTCGCTCCCACCGTGGGAGCGACGCCCACGTCGCGACTAACGAAAACATCTTGATTTATCCGGTATTGCATCAGTCAAGCTAAAAAAACCGGAACAACGAGTGTGGCTCACTATTTATTTGATAAATCAGATTGCTTTATCGATTTATTGTACTAAAATATATCCCACTATTTTTATAGGCTAATTATTAATTTTAATTTAATAAGGTGACCACTATGAAAAAGCTCCAAATATTATGGGATTTTATTAGGCTTTTTGTCACAGAAAAAGTCGCGATTTTATCGCAATGTCATTGCCAAGCTAACCGACAACCCCGCGTATCCTTCGCCGCCTATCGCCTTAAGCGATGCCAAAACAGCCGTTGATACCTTGGACGCGTCTATTATTGCAGCGCGTGATGGCAGTCATTATGCTGTCTCTACCATGCACGACAATGAAAAAGCTGCCGATGCCATTTTTCGTGCTTTGGCTAACTATGTTGAAAGCACTGCCGATGGGGATGAAACAAGAATCATAAACAGTGGTTTTCATGGCACCAAACAACCGACCCCCATACAAAAAGCCACGTTAGCGGTCGTTGATGGACTGCATTCGGGGAGCGTCAAATTAATAACCAAAGCGGTTGTTGGTGGGGGGCTTATATTTTTCAAATGGCTAAAGGTAAACCGACCACTGAAAGCGAATGGTTACCCGTCACAACCACTCTCTATACTACCTATACGGTAGAAGGACTGGAACCTGCCTGCTATTATTTTTTTCGCGTAGCGGCAGTAACGCTAGATGGTATTACGGATTTTTGTTCACCCGTAGAAAAAATAGTGGTGTAACCCGTTATAAAAACAAGGGTGCTTAAAGCACAGCACCCTGTACCTGCTTACCAACACGGGCGGTCAGGCTTTGCCTGACGAATAGCGTTTATCTGTCGCGCCACCCAAATTGGATCGAAGCGATGAACTAAA
>JBAXXH010000041.1:0-28319 GCA_037127995.1 Methylococcaceae bacterium
AGTAATAATATTTGCCACGAATAGCAACCTCTTTGGACGTATAGGGCGATAAAAGTTTTCATTGTAACATAAATAATCAGGCTTTTGATGCCGGGAGGCTGTCCGAGAATGGAAAACCTGCTGTGGAAAAGCTGTTTCGGCCAGATTTTCCGCTCATTTTCGTAACACGCACAAACTATTTATATCAAATGATCAAAAAATCCGACTCAAAATGGCTTCCTCTCGCTACGGTTCCTATTCCAGGACAGCTTCCTGGCGTTTGTTGTAGCTTAGGCGATTTCCTGCGAAGAATATACCCAATTCGCTGGTCTTTTTATTTATTTTCTGCGTTGTCAAAATAGTTACGTAGCCAGCTACGCGCCTATTTTTCCGCCTTGAAAATAAACAAAAATCCTGCGCCACTTGGGTATATTCATTCTTGGATATCGCCTTATAATGCTGGCTTCCAAAAAAACATCCCTGTTTTTTTGACTATGAAAATTAATCAACATCTTTCCAATATTCTTTTTTCAGCAGATAAGCAATTACCAGGAACAATAACAAGAAAAATATTACATATTTTCCGAGACGTTCTCTTTCCAGTTGCACGGGTTCACCGACATACACCAGAAAATTAACCAGATCGTTAACGAAAAGATCAAATTCTCTTTCTGATAAAGCGCCTGACTCTTCAAGAACCAACTTGGTGTATTCACCATAGATAGTTTTTCGGAGTTCAGCATGCTGCTCGCCTTGCAACTGCCACAACGGATTGGGCATGGCGGTATCTTCGTAAACCAAATTATTGACGCCAAAGGGCCTGGAGGGGTCGGTATAATAGCTTTTTAAATAACTGTACAGCCAATCTGCACCACGCGACCTCGCAATTAACGACAAGTCGGGTGGTTGTACACCAAACCATTTTTCAGCATCATGTTTATTCATGGCACTGTGGAACTGGTCATATATACTGGCACCTTCAGGCGCTATATCTTTTAACATTTTCTTTTGATCCACACCCACGTCGACGGCAAAACGCAAGTAACGCATGTGCTTGGCAGAGTGGCAACCTAAACAATAGGTGACAAAATGCTGAGCGCCACGCTGCAATGACTCATTATCAGAGAGATCAATATTTGCTTCTTGCAACTCTACAGCTTCCGAAGCGACAACACCAAAAGACAGCGTTACTAATAAAAGTAAGGTTATTAAATTTTTCATATCAATCAAGACTCCCTTTTGCTTTTTTTGCTATCCGACCGATTACGTTAATAATGCCTTCAGGATTCGGCCTTCTGTTAAAAAAAGAGCTTTTAAAAGCAGGATCACCAATTTCAGTAGCGACTGGTTTTAATGCGGTGATTTCCTCAATTAACGCCGGCAACTGCTCTTCAAATGTATGTAATTGCTCCTCAAGACTATGTAATTTGGTCAATCTTTTTGGCACCGGCTTGGTTTTTTCCCAGCGAGTGTAGATGGGCATCAACAGAAAAAAGCCAAAATAAATAGTGGTAAACAGCCTGGCCATGGTTGTTGCCATCGGCGTTACCGGCTGGGTACCTAAATAACCCAATGCCAAAAAGCTAATAACAAACAAAAACAGGGCTTTTTTGAAAATACCACCGCGATAACGAATTGATTTAACCGGGCAACGATCCAGCCAAGGCATCAAAAACAACACGACGATAGAACCACCCATACCAATAACACCGGCAAATTTATCAGGAATTGCTCTCAAGATAGAATAAAACGGTGTGAAATACCAGACGGGGGCAATGTGTTCCGGCGTTTTCATGGGATCAGCAGGAATAAAGTTGGCGTGTTCAAGAAAATAGCCACCGACTTCCGGCATGTAAAAAATAACCGTCGCAAAAAACAATAAAAACACGCCAACACCGACCAAATCTTTAACGGTGTAATAAGGATGAAAAGGAATACCATCCACCGGATGTCCCCAAGGATCTTTGGAAGCCTTGATTTCAAGGCCGTCAGGATTGTTGGAACCGACTTCATGCAGCGCCACTAAATGCATAAAAACCAGCATCACCAAAACCAAAGGCACGGCAATAACATGAAAAGCAAAAAAGCGGTTTAGCGTTGCATCGGCAATCACATAATCGCCTCTAATCCACAAGGATAAATCATCACCTATAACAGGAATTGCACTAAACAACGAGATAATAACCTGCGCACCCCAAAATGACATTTGTCCCCAAGGTAATAAATACCCCATAAACGCTTCCGCCATTAGAGCCACAAACAACAACATGCCAAAAATCCAGATCAACTCACGCGGATGCTTGAATGAACCGTAAATCAAGGCTCTAAACATGTGCAGGTAAATAACGATAAAAAATGCAGACGCACCGGTCGAATGCATGTACCGCACCAGCCAGCCCCACGGCACATCACGCATGATGTACTCTACAGAATCAAATGCCAGCTTGGCATCCGGTTTGTAGTTCATGGTTAATAAGATGCCCGTCAGAATTTGGTTAACTAAAAGCAATAACGCCAAAGAACCAAAAAAGTACCAAAAATTGAAGTTTTTGGGCGCATAGTAATGCGCCATGTGATCATTCCAGAATTTAGTGACGGGGAAGCGATCTAAAACCCAATTGCCACACTCAGTTAAACGGGTTGGTTTCATGCAGCATTCTCCTCGGAAGACTCGCCAACGATTATTCGGGTATCACCAACATAGCGATAAGGAGGGATTTCCAGATTGGTAGGTGCCGGTACGCCACGATAAACGCGACCCGCCAAATCAAACCAGGAGCCATGACATGGACAGAAAAAACCGCCTTTCCATTTATCACCGAGATCGTTAGGTGCTATTTCAGGGCGAAAAGTAGGTGAGCAACCTAAATGAGTACATAAGCCCACCGCAACAAAAATCTCGGGCTTAATTGATCTTCCCGGATTTTTGCTGGAAGCCGGTTGTTCTGATTCATTAGAAAGTGGATCCCGCAACTCGCTATCCAGTGTTTTTAATGTCGCAAGAACTTCAGGTGTTCTATTAAGCACCCAGACCGGCTTGCCTCTCCAGGCAACCCTAATCAGCTGCCCGGTTTCCATCTTGCTAATGTCAACTTCAACAGGTGCTCCAGCAGCCATAGCTTTAACACTAGGCTGCATTTGAGCGAGAAAAGGAACAGCTAAAAAGCCTGTACCAACAGCTCCAACCACGGTTATAGCCGAGGTTAAAAACTGGCGCTTGGACTTATCGACGCCTTTATTATTCATTATGGAACTCTCCTGATTTTATTCGTGGCTTTACAGCTCATTTTTATTTTGCGTCAATATACCATTAGAAGCAGGTGAATTTGAAGCGCTTAGTGTGAATAATTAAAGATGTTAGTTGGTATTTAACCGGCTTGCCCGTAATTTTTCATTATTCAGGCCTTGGGTATTGATACAAATACCGATGCCTTAGCTCTTCAGTGAGGCCGTCGAAACAACGGAAATACAACTGATTGCGTTATATCCCTGGCCCAATCCGCCGGCAAGAGCGAAAACAACACTTAATTACAACTCTTTGAATTTAATACAAAGATATTTTAAATTACTCTATTTATTGTGAGCAACCGCTTTAGAGACTTTTTCTTAAGGCCTTAAGAAAAGCCCTGTTTTCTTCCGGTTTACCAACAGTAACCCGCAAACAATCGCTTAACAAACCACCCTGTCCGCTCAGGTTTTTAATTAAAACGCCTTGCTGCTTTATCGATAAAAAAATATCCGATGCTTTATTTTTAGGTGTCCTGAACAGAATAAAATTCGCAGCGCTTGGATAAGCGGTAATGCCGTCAAGCTCATTCAGTTCTTTAAAAACAACCGCTCTTTCAGCACAAATTTTTTCAGTTTGCTGATCAAAAAGTGTTTTATTGGACAGTGCAAAATCAGCGCTAATTTGAGTCAAACTGTTAATATTATAAGGCAGACGAATTTTATTAAGTTGCTCAATGATTGCCGACTTGCCTATGAGGTAACCCAATCGCAAACCTGCCAACCCTAACTTGGAAACGGTACGCATCACCAATAAATTTTCGTATTGATCCAGCTTGTTAATAAAACTGGCATTGGCAAAAGGCGAGTAGGCTTCATCGACCACAACCAATCCCTTGGCTGTTTTTATGATGTCAAGTATAGCAGTTTCGCCAAATAAATTGCCGGTAGGATTGTTGGGGTAGGCCAGAAAAATAACGGAAGGTTGATGTTGCTCTATAGCAGCAAGCATGACAGGCAAGTCCAGATCAAACGACTCAGCCTGCAAAGGAATACCCAAATAAGTTAACCCCAAACAATCACTCAGTTGTTTGTACATGACAAAACCGGGAGCAGGTACCAATACACTGGCAGTTGTCGGTAACGCCATCAACAGCAATTGAATGATTTCATCCGAACCATTGCCAAGCAACACATCAAACGGGTCAGACAGTTGATTTAATTGCCTGATAGTTTCAGTTAACTGACGGGCCTCAGGATCTGGATATCGGTTTAACGGACACTCTTTTAGCGCCGCCAGCCAGTCTGTTTTAATGTCGTCAGGCCAGTTATACGGATTCTCCATGGCATCCAGTTTAATTAAACCCTGCGCGTCGGCTACTTTATAAGCCGCCATTGCCAGCACTTCTTTACGAAAAATGGAAGAGATTGAAAAGGTCAAAGGTTCAAGGTTCAAGGTTCAAGGCTCAAGGTCAAAGGTCAAAGGTTCAAGTTCAAGGCGAAAGGCAAAAGGCAAAAGGCAAAGGGCAAAGGGCGAAAGGCAGTTATTTGATTGTTTGCGCCTTTAACCTTTCGCCTTTCGCCTGCTTTTATCCTTTCGCCTGCTTTTTCCTATATTCCGCAGATCGCGCATGCGCTGTCAGACTCTCACCACGCGCCAATATGGATGCTGTTTTACCCAAGGTATCTGCCCCAACTTGTGAACAGTTAATTAAACTGGAACGCTTTTGAAAATCATAAACGCCTAAGGGTGACGAAAAGCGTGCCGTACCGGACGTCGGTAAAACATGATTAGGACCCGCGCAATAATCACCCAAGGCTTCAGGTGTGTAGCGTCCCATAAAAATAGCGCCTGCATGACGAATGTGCTCACTTAATGCTTCGGGATTTTCAACAGATAATTCCAAATGCTCAGGGGCAATAATGTTAGCGATATCGGCAGCCTGCTTTAAACCATCCACTTTAATTAATGCGCCTCGCGCTGATAACGATGCTTTAATAATCCCGGCACGTTCCATACCCGGCAATAACTTATTGATGCTTTGCTCAACCGCTTTAAGATAGTCACCCTCATCGCTGATTAAAATGGCCTGTGCATTTTCATCATGCTCTGCCTGAGAGAACAAATCCATGGCAATCCAGTCAGGATTGGTTTTACCGTCACAAATAATCAAAATTTCCGAAGGCCCCGCAATCATATCAATCCCCACCTGTCCAAACACCAGTTTTTTGGCCGTAGCGACATAAATATTCCCGGGACCGACAATTTTTGCGACCGCAGGAATGGTTTCAGTGCCATAAGCCAGCGCAGCAATGGCTTGTGCGCCACCGATAGTAAAGACCCGATCCACACCCGCCAGGAACGCAGCCGCCAAAACCAGCGTATTGGTTTCACCCTGAGGAGTGGGTACCACCATAATCAATTCACTAACACCCGCTACTTTTGCGGGAATCGCGTTCATTAACACGGATGAGGGGTAAGATGCTTTCCCGCCCGGCACATAAAGGCCAACACTATCCAGCGGCGTCACTTTTTGCCCCAAAACCGTACCGTCAGCTTCGGTGTATTGCCAAGACTGTATTTTTTGATGCTCCGCATAAGCACGAATACGGTCAGCCGCTATTTGCAGCGCTTGTGCCTGCTCGGCCGGCAATTGTTCCCACGCTGATTTAAGCGCTTCTTTGGACAATTCCAGCTCGTCCGCCTTGGCAATATTGCGATGATCAAAACGGTTTGTGTAATCAATAACCGCTTTATCACCGTTTTTGCGGACATCCGCAATAATCGCCAATACCCGTTGCTGAATATCTAAATCGTCGGTTTCATCCCAGGCCAGAAGGTGCTTTAATTGCTGATCAAAATCAACGGATGAAGCATCAAGTTTAGTGATAGTTAAACAAGTCATGGATCTACCTATTTGCCAAGGTTTTTTCAAATTGAATCAGTAACGCAGAAATCGCTTCATGTTTCATTTTCATGGCCGCTTTATTAACGACCAGTCGGGAGCTTATATTCATAATAAGTTCACGCGGTTCAAGTTCGTTGGCCTTTAAGGTATTGCCGGTATCAACCAAATCCACAATACAATCAGCAAGACCGACCAACGGCGCAAGCTCCATTGAGCCATACAACTTAATAATCTCGGCCTGCATGCCTTTACTGGCAAAATAGCTTTGGGCAATTTTAACGTATTTAGTAGCCACACGAATGCGACCTCGATGTTCCGGGGCATCCTTATGTGCCGCCGTCATCAACCGGCAACAGGCGATATTTAAATCCAAGGGTTCATACAAACTTTCAGCGCCATGCTCCAGCAGCACATCTTTGCCGGCAATCCCCAAATCCGCCGCGCCATACTCTACAAACGTTGGCACGTCGGTCGCGCGAATAATCACCAACTGTACGTCATCACGGGTGGTCGCAAGAATTAATTTACGACAGGTTTTGGGATCATCAATAGGCACAATGCCGGCTTCTGCCAGCAAAGGCAACGCTTCTTCATAAATTCTGCCCTTGGATACGGCGATGGTTAGCATTTTAATCCTTACCTTGAAACACGACGGATGGTCGCACCTATCTGAGAGAGTTTTTCTTCGATGTGATCGTAACCTCGGTCAATATGGTAAACACGATCAACCAGCGTACTGCCTTCAGCAACCAGGGCGGCTATCACAAGACTTGCTGATGCCCGTAAATCCGTTGACATGACCGGTGCGCCAGTCAGTTTTTTAACGCCGGTACAAATGGCGGTATTGGATTCCAGCTTAATGTCAGCGCCCATGCGTTGCAACTCTTGAACATGCATAAACCGGTTCTCAAAAATCGTTTCGGTAATAATACCCACACCCTCGGCAACACAGTTCATTGCGATAAATTGGGCCTGCATATCAGTTGGAAAAGCAGGATAAGGGGCTGTACGAAGAGACACCGCTTTAGGTTTTTTGCCGTGCATATCCAACGCAATCCAGTCTTCACCGGTCGTAATTTCAGCGCCTGCCTCAACCAACTTTTCCAAAACGGCATCCAGAATATCAGGCCGCGTGTTTTTAAGTTTAACTTTACCGCCCGTAATGGCCGCTGCAATCAGATAAGTGCCGGTTTCAATTCGGTCGGGAAGAATGTCATAGTGCAAATTATCTGCACCCAGCCTTTCAACCCCTTCAATCACCAAAACGTTAGTACCAATACCAGAAATTTTTGCACCCATGGCATTAAGGAAATGAGCTAAATCAGTCACTTCAGGTTCTTTGGCCGCATTTTCAATAATGGTCGTTCCCTCAGCCAAAGTCGCTGCCATCAATAAATTTTCTGTACCGGTCACGGTGATTTGTTCAAGCAACAAACGACAGCCTTTTAGACGATCCGCTTTTGCATGAATAAACCCCCCTTCGACAGTAATATCAGCACCCATCTTGATAAGACCATTGATATGAATATCAACAGGTCGTGTACCGATGGCACAACCGCCAGGCAATGACACATGCGCCTCACCAAACCTGGCCAACAAAGGCCCCAGTACCAATATCGAGGCACGCATGGTTCTTACCAATTCGTAAGGTGCCACATAACTCGTAATGGTGCTGCTATCGACTTCGATATTCATTTTCTCATCGACCACCAGATGCACGCCCATTCGGCCCAATAATTCCATGGTCGTCGTGATGTCATGCAAGTGAGGAATGTTACCCACACTCACCGGCGTATCGGAAAGTAAAGTGGCTGCCAGTATTGGTAATGCAGCATTTTTAGCACCAGAGATGCGCAGCTCCCCAGAAAGTCGTGTGCCGCCGGTAATAATTAATTTATCCATAAAGGTACTTAGTTGGTCTCTCTAAAAGGTAAGGGTTCAACATCTTGACCCCCTACAGTTTGCTCGGCAAAATGATCTGTTTTATCAAAACCACTGAGCTTGGCAAGGTTGAGCAGTTGCTCGGGAATATTTTTAAACGTTATCTGGATTCTATGATGTCGCGTATATTTGATCCATTCAATCATTAACGCAAGACCCGCGCTATCTGTACAAGCAACACGACACAGGTCGATAGTAATCGGTTTCGCGGCATTTAAAAACCCAAATGATTTTACCGTCTGCTTGTCGATAGTTGAAAAAGTCAAATCGCCATCGATAATAAAGTGCCCTGCTCCCTGATCAATGATGCTGAGTTTTGTCACTTTTTTTCTTCCGCTGACTTAAACAAAAATTGACCCAAAGCTTTTTCAAGAATGATGGCTGAATTAGTGATATCAATTTTTCCATCATTCTGCAAATACACATCTGAACCGCCCGGCTCAAGATTGACGTACTGCTCACCTAACAAACCGGCGGTAAACACACTGGCGGTTGTATCATCCGGAAGCGTGTTGTACTTTGAATCAATGCTCATCTGAACGACTGATTCGTAGGTTTTTGGGTCAAAGCTGATTGAACTGACCTTGCCGATTTTGACGCCGGCAGCAGAAACCGGAGATTTAGGTTTTAGTCCGCCGGAGTTTTCAAAACGCGCGGTTATAGTATAACTATCCCCGTCAGTAAAAGAGCTTAAATTGCTGACCTGCAAAGCAAGAAAAAATAGTCCGACAATACCTGCCGCAACAAAAAGCCCGACAAACGTGTCCTGAGTACTGGTGTGCTGCATCTTAATGGTCTCCAAACATGAGTGCGGTCAGGATAAAATCCAAACCTAAAATACTAAAAGCGGAATTAACAACGGTACGCGTCGTCGCGCGACTAACGCCTTCCGAAGTGGGAATGGCATCGTAACCTTCAAACAAGGCTATCCAGGAGGCTACAAAACCAAACACGATACTTTTGATAACGCCATTGATGATGTCATCCTTAAAATCTATACTGGCCTGCATTTGCGCCCAATAGGCACCTTCATCAACGCCTAACAAGCCGGAACCAATTATCTGCCCGCCAATAATACCTACTGCACTAAACAAGGCAGCCAGTAACGGCATTGATAACAAGCCGGCCAAAAAACGCGGGGTAATAATGCGCTTAATCGGATCAACCGCCATCATTTCCATGCCCGATAGCTGCTCTGTCGCTTTCATCAGACCAATTTCCGCCGTTAAAGCAGAACCCGCCCTGCCCGCAAATAAAAGCGCCGAAACCACAGGACCCAATTCCCGCACCAAAGAAGCCGCCACCATCACACCCAGCGTTTCTTCCGCGCCAAAATCAGACAGCGTGTAATAACCCTGCAAACCTAAAACCATACCGACAAACAGCCCGGAAATGGAGATAATTAAAAAAGATAACACACCCACAGAATACAACTGATTAAGCAGTAATCTGGGGCGAAGCAATACGCTGAGTGTGCCGGAAAGAGTCTGGAGCAAAAAGTAGGTTCCACGCCCCAACTTGGTAAAGCTGGTACGTGTACTTTTACCCAAATATTGTAGAAATTGAATCATTTTATAGTCTATTTACACAGTCAGCGTTGAGTTTGTGGTGTCTTGGCGATCTTAAAATCAGCTGATATAAGGCCCAAACCAAGAAGTACAGGTTGCATTAACTTAATTGATCATTAATAACGTTTTCCGGATGACATCAAATCATCAACATAATCTTTTGCCGGGTAGTGAAAATGTACCGGGCCATCGGCCGCCCCGGTCATAAATTGTTGCACCCATTCAGAGTCGGATTGCTGAATTTCCCGGGGGGTACCCTGACCCACAATTTTGCCACCCGATAATACATAAATATAATCAGCAATTGCCGAAGTATCATGCACGTCATGAGAGACAATAATACTGGTCAAACCCAAAATATTGTTTAACGACTTGATCAGATGCACCAACACCCCCATCGAAATAGGGTCTTGTCCGGTAAACGGTTCATCATACAGAATCATCATCGGATCCAGGGCAATTGCCCGCGCCAAGGCAACCCGCCGAGCCATGCCGCCGGAAAGTTCGTTGGGCATCAAATCACGAGCGCCTCTTAAACCTACCGCCTGCAACTTCATTAACACCAGTGTACGAATCATGGATTCAGGAAGATGCGTATGTTCACGTAACGGAAAAGCCACATTATCAAACACATTCATGTCCGTTAATAAAGCGCCGCTTTGAAACAACATACCCAAGCGTTTACGCAAATTGTACAACTCGGTTCGACGTAACTGATGGACATTTTGACCATCTACGGTAATTGAACCTTGTTCAGGAAACAACTGCCCGCCGATAAGTTTTAATAAAGTGGTTTTTCCGGTGCCGCTAGGCCCCATAATAGCCGTGATTTTACCGCGCTGAAAATCCAGCGAAATATCGTCAAATATTTTCTTGTTGCCACGAGAAAATGACAAATTACGAACAGAAACCAAACTGTCTTGAGAAGAAACCTTGTTATCCATGCGCAATTTAAGGGGTTATATCAATTTAAACCTGCTTTTTTCTACGACTACTCCTTAAGAAGTCAATCTTCTATTGTAGTCGTTATTCAAAAATGATGATCAGCGGAATGTGTCGCAACCAGAAAACAGCGAGGCAGTTCTTTGGATTTTTGGTCGCCTCTGTAAAGCCTACGAAAGGTCGATATCATGCAAAATTGACACATACAATTTAAACAACATTTATGTATTGACATAAAAACATATTTGAATAAAATAAAGCATCATTTTTAATTTACAGATTATTTGTAAAAAATTAAGATCGTTAAACATCTCGGCTTTAACAAATTATATCCGTTCATCTTGATCATCGCCCGCCCTGAAGTGGAGCCAATTTAATACTGAACAATAACAGTACAGTCGGCAATGTAAACAACCAATTAAGATAGACTGAACTAACGATGCCCATTAAACTCAAGTACAACAATGCTTATAACGCCAAGCATTGGTAATGCTTGAATATACGTTTAAAAGTTATTTAACCATTCTATAATGTATGTTCAGTATAACTAAATACATGTAATGTAATGATCTTTGATAACTTCGTGCTGATGGTGGTAAATTGTTATTAAAAGAATTTTTTTCATGTCCAGTACCGTTAAGCTCAATATGCTGACGGCAGTCACCGATAATGCGGTGAGCAATCAGGTCATAACGTAGCAGCCGGCAGATAAAAACAGGTAGATTCGGAAGCTCTTTTTATCTGTTATTTTTTACCCGTAAAAGCCCCATAAGCTTTGCATGACATAAACCTTACCCGCTTAATTAAAGAAGAGTTACATCCTTTACCTTTTCCGTTCGTCTAATCGCTGTCCACCCCATGGTGAGCAAGTGAAAGGATGAATAGATAAATTAAAGCCACAAAAATAACAAATAACTTATATAAAACAATGAAAATCAGTGTAATCGGTAGCGGCTATGTTGGCCTGGTCAGTGGTGCCTGTTTTGCCCAAATGGGTAATAACGTCACTTGTGTGGATATTGACGAAACCAAAATAGCCAAGCTACAGCAAGGCATTGTGCCTATTTATGAACCCGGCCTGGAAGAAATGATCCAGGAAAACCTGAAAATAAATACATTACATTTTACTACCGATAGCCAAAAAGCCATCGCCGAAGCCGCCATTATATTTATTGCCGTTGGCACCCCCATGGGTGAAGACGGCAGTGCCGATCTGCAATACATCCAGGCGGTTGCAAAAAATATTGGCCAACACATGCAAAGCCACCTTGTTGTCGTTGATAAATCAACCGTACCGGTGGGTACCGCAGATAAAGTACGCGCAACCATTCAAGCTGAACTCAATCAACGTGCCAGCAAACTGACTTTTGATGTCGTATCCAACCCCGAGTTTCTTAAAGAAGGTGCGGCCATTGATGACTTTATGAAGCCAAACCGGGTGGTAATTGGTGCCGATAACGCCAATGCCATGGACATCATGCATGAACTCTACACCCCGTTCATGACCAAAAATGACCGGTTTATCGGCATGGATATTAAAAGCGCAGAAATGACCAAGTATGCCGCCAATGCCATGCTGGCCACCAAGATTTCGTTTATGAATGAAATCGCCAATATCTGTGAACAAGTCGGCGCTGATGTCAATCAGGTCAGGCATGGCATTGGCTCTGACAGCCGCATCGGTTACAGTTTTATCTATCCGGGTTGCGGTTACGGTGGCAGTTGCTTCCCCAAAGATGTACAAGCTCTGGTTAAAACTGCCAAAAATAACGGTTATAGCCCCCGATTATTAGAAGCAGTCGAAGCCGTTAATACCGATCAAAAATCCGTACTGGCTCAAAAAGTTATCCAACGTTTAGGGACAGATTTAACCGGCAAAACCCTTGCCGTCTGGGGTCTGGCTTTTAAACCCGAAACCGATGACATGCGGGCCGCCGCCGCCATTACCATTATTAATATGTTAACGGCACACGGCGCAAAAATTGTCGCTTACGACCCCAAAGCACGACACGAAGCAGAAAGCTTTTACCTTAAAGGCAATAGCAACGTCAGTTATGTTGACAGTAAATACGAAGCACTTAAAACCGCAGATGCCATGTTATTAGTAACCGAATGGCAAGAATTTAGAAGTCCTGATTTTGATGAAATAAAAAAACTACTCAAAACTCCCTTGTTTTTTGATGGCCGCAACCAGTTTAAACGTCAGCGAATGGAAGCCATGGGTTTTGAATATATTCAGATTGGCGTTACCGCATCAATCTAAATTTAGGGGTCGACAACGATTTGTCAGTTATCTTTTGATCTACTTTGTTCATCATTGGCTCATGATTAATATTGAACAAAGTAGCATTTAGTATCGATATCCCCTAACCATCATTGTAACAAGGGTTTCTCAAGGCCCCTCCGAATCCGTTGTGAAAAATCAGGTGACTGATCGGCAGCCTGAGCCACTGGATTAATATGGGCTTGCTGCTGCAACTGCTCAAATGGCATGTCATTTGCCAATACCTTGGATTGATAGAGGTACTCGGGCACATAGCCACTTAACAAAATTTTCCACGAAAACGGCAAATGTTGTGGATTAATCCGCGTATTAAACCAGATAGCCGTGGTGCAATTGTCCAGCAAGGTGTTATAAAATGCCGGTTTATCGTGCAGCTCATTGATCTTTCTGATATATTCCAGAAACAGGCGACGCGCATTGTCTTTAAGTCCTTGAATTCGGTAGAGGTAAACCTCTTCCGGAGGATCTTTGCGGTAGTTGGTGCGCAAGCGAATGACATCACGCTCATCTGCCACGATGTAAGTCAGTTCGTACTGCCGAAAAAAACCCTTGATCGTGGAATAGCCTTCATTCAACTCTTTGCGAGCTTCTATGGAAACTGCCAGATAATCCTTATCCCCAAAATTAAAACTGACAATCGTATGCGCAATGGCGGGCCCCATCCAATAAACAGCAAACAGATCTCCCCCTTCAAGCATTTTTAAATCGTAGGTTTTGGTGTAATAGCCCGGTGAATAATCAAATTCACTGCGATAATCTACATTACGGATATTATGCAGCGTTACCAAATCACCCTCGATTGTAGCGTAAGGCAGTTTAGCCAGATCAGGTTGCCATTGCCGATCATTGGAAGGACTCACAGCAAACCACCAAACGCACACAACCCCAATAAAGAGCATTGAATAAGCGACTAACAAACGTTTGCGCCAACGTGCAGAGCCTAAACCAACCACCGTCACCAGGCCAAACACAGCAAATGCCGCAGCTATCGCCGTTTGTAGGGGACTGCTATGGGAATCACCGAAATAAATCGCCAACACCGCCCAACTTGTGGTGCCTGTCAGTAACAATACCAGCAATAACCGTTTGATAAATTTCAGCATATTAACGTTGTGTGCGGACTAGAAAGGTCTCAAGGTAAATGCGACAGGATCGGTTATGACCTCGCCCGGTTTCCGGTTAGCGATTTGTACGAACTGCTTGGCCCACTGATCCATGATACCTTTGGCCGGGCCATACCAAGTCAAGCGAGTCAGATCCAGTGGACCCGCATCCGCCATATCGCGGTCAGCAAAAGTCGCAACGATTTCGCCGGTTTGCAGGTCGCGCAGACGGCCTTCGAAGGCAGCTTTACGCTGATTGATCATACCGGCAGCGGTTCCTGTGCCTGGAGGGCCCGCCCAACTGAGCGCATGCAATACCGGTGCCGACGGGTCTATTTCGATCAAGGCAAGCTCCAGACGCAGCGCGGGTTGCTGATGTTGTGCGGGTGTGTCAATGATTTGAAAGCGTTGATTGGGATCGTTTTTGAAATCCTTGACGACTTGGTCATGGAAGTAACGGGCAAGCTCATCAATATCCTTTTTAACATCGCCTAACCAACTGGCCGAACTTGCACCATGAAGCCAATCCATTTTCAACATGTACTCCGTGTTGACGGGGCCGACGACCAACTCCCGATAGCCACTCTTATCAAAACCAGGTTTGATCCAGACTTTCTGAAACGGCAAATCCTTTGGCTTGACCTGTCGATCAGGCTGCTCAATAAAACCGGCGTCAGGTGCCGGTTCAACCGCTAGCGCCTTCGCATCATTGCTTCCCGACTTAACAGCAGAACATCCGGAAAGCGTACCGATGACGCATAACAACAGCGCGAAGCCTGCAGAATGCTTTTTAATTTTTTGCTTATTAATTTTCAATTGTTTTCTCCAGATTAAAAATTCAATTTATTGTTTTTCATGAAGCCTCCACTAAAAATCCTGGCAACGGAAGGCAAGATAAGTAAATATTTATGCCGTTTCTTCATCACCAGAACTTGTACAGACAGGTGGCTTACTGGATAGCTCCATTAAGGCAGCCGGTTGGCTAAAATGTCGGGATACGTACATGTCGCGCAGAGCAAGTTCCGAATCCAAAACTTCGTCGTAACAAATTTAGCGTGACTTGGCCCACGATCTTATAAACCTTTACAGCAATACAACCCGGCGCGACACAAGGGCTTTTGGCGAGCGCTTCCAATACCTACACAATATGGCTGCGTTTGACTTCTTACAGGGAAGTCAGAGAGGATTTTGATAGCCTAAAATGCCAACACATTGGTATGTAAAAAAAGCCCCATAAGAAGATTAAGGCTTACAGGGCTTTTGTGTATAGTGCGCAGGATGAAGTTCGCTAAACTCCCTTCATCCTACCGAACTGACTATTTTGGTATCAAAGGAAGTTTAGAACCTATAATGACATCGCCAGCACCTTGTAAAAAGTTTTCAACTTGCAGAGCACGCGCCGCAGTTGTTTTCGAGGTCGCTTTTGCTACTGCCGCGTAGTAATCGCCGTCAAGTGCGATGCGCTTTTTGCGAAAGTCAATCGTACGTTTTGCAAGTTCGCCAGCCTTAGCGTCTGTCAATTTATCAACGTTACTCAAATAATCCGCAATGATCGCTAAACGTTTGTCATTTAACGCCTTCAATTTAGCGTTAAAAACATAGTATACATTCAAAAACTTCTTCTCTTGCACCGCATCTAATGCCAACGCCTTCTTGACGAAGTCCTCTTTATCCATTTCCAGAGCAAAGCGAAACATTTCAAGTTCGTTGCCGTTAGGGGTTGCTGCAGCCGCAGTCTCTGCTGCGGGAGCGGTTGATAAGATGCCGACTTTTTCAGCATGAGCAACGCCATTAATGACTGGAAAACCAAGGCTTGCAACAGCAAGAATGACAGATAAATTTTTATATTTCATAAATTACTCCTAAAATTATAAGTATTGTGAGATTGAATTATAGCTTAAACGAATTAATATATGCGTTAGAAATTAATAAATTATAGCTTAAACGAATTAAATAAATTACGCGTATGAAACTTGCCGGAATGCTGACCAACACAAGGTAAAAAAATGGGCAGAAAAGTATTACCCACATCGCCTAATCGAATATTATTTCTCAAAAGGAAAAACCCTCTTCCAGTCTTTTTTCATATCCACAAACGTCCAGCCTTTTTGCTTAGCTTCATCCAGTGCTTTATCGAGCTTACCAATGACTGAATCACGGTCATAAGCCACTTCACGTTCTGCATCGGTATGATGCACGATGAGCGCGAAATACGGGCGATTAGTCGCGGATGTCCACTGCATCCACTGCCACCCTAAAGTCATTTCAGGATGTGTTGCGGCAACTCGACGCCAGTCCATCAAACCCGAACACCGAGCCTTTCCGTATAAATGACTACACTGCCGCTGCCGCACAGCTCAACGCCACTGCGCAAGACTTGGTGAAATTATTGCAAGCCCTTGACCTGACATTGACTCCAGGAAAGCTTGACGGACTGTCAACCCGATTGGACGCGTTGACCAGGCAAACCCAAGCCAGCGGCAAAGAATTAGTAGATTATACGTTTAGGAAAATCTTGTTTTTGGGTTTGATTCTGATAGGTTTCGCTTCCGGGATGGTGCTGGTTTCCGCCGTGGCTTTTTGGACGTTGAAGAAAAAATTTTCTTGAACCATGCGAGGCAGGAACCGGATAAAATAAAACCCGAATCAATCAAGAAAGCGCACCCGTCCGCTGTTTAGCTCATACACGGCTCCGACCAGCGTCACGCGCTTTTCCAACAGCGCCCGTTTCGCTTCCGGAAGCGCACGCAGTTGGCGCATCGACCAACGCACGTTAGCCTCCACTGCTGTGTGCAGCAAGATGTCCCAACCCAGCTTCAGATCAAGTTTCTTTAGTCCCGGCTTGATCGATTTGATCAACGATTCGATATGTTCCATTTCCCTGGTTTTATGCAGCATCTCCTCCAGCGTTGCAGAAACTGCACCGCAGCCTTCATGACCCAGCACAACGACCAGCCGGGTATGGAGATGCGCCACGGCATATTCCAAAGAACCAATCACATCTTCAGCAATGATGTTGCCGGCCAACCGAATGGTAAAGAGTTCACCGAAGCCCTCATCGAAAATAAGTTCAGGCGGCACGCGCGAATCGCTGCACCCGACAATGGTCGCAAAAGGTTTTTGGGTTTCGACCAACATGCTCCGCCAGGACGCTTTTTCATGGTTATGGCGGGGTTTGTCTTCTATAAAACGCTGATTGCCATTCTTCAACCGCGCCAGCGCCTCATTGGCATCGCCCGGATAAGGTTCCGCATGGATTGCGCCAAGACTGGCCGTATCGGCCGCGCCAACCGAAGCTATTCCAAAACCGGCGCAACAAGCGCCGATTACCCATTGTCTTCGTGTGATAAGCGGACTGGTCATGGCTTAAGTTATTCCAAAAATCAATCGTTCGTTGTCAAACGGTCATACAGCAAGGCCTGATGGGATACGCCCAAATCCTTGGGCAGGCCGAACATAGTCACCAGCCCGATAGCCAGATCACCCAGACCCAGCGGCACGGCAATCAAGCCCAAATCACCAAAAAGGCCGGCGGGAACCAGCAACAGCGCCGCAATATAGCGGAGTATGGACTCCCAGTACACGAAAGCAGCGCGATGGCGCAAATCCCGCGAGGCCAGAATCAACGCCACACTGGTGTAGGCCAAAAAACCTGCGACCAACCAACCCCACAAAGGCGCGGGAACATTTAAGCCCAGCCCTCTATAAAAAGGTGGGCACGTTAACGTCAATGCCAGTCCGGCATTGTAAACGCCTGACCAAAAAACAAAGCTTTTCATTTTGAATGGCATAGGGTTTTCTCCAAATTTAGAGTAATTTTAGGGACTCAGTGCATATCCCTACGCCGGACATTGATTGTGCTGGCGCAGTCAAAGCATTTTTCATAACGGCTAGTGCTGAACCTGAACAAGTGCCATGGCTATTTGTTGACTTAATTTACTCAGTAATTGACTGAGTGCTTGCGCTGCACTGTTGTAATTTGCGTCATTCAGGGGCTGTTTGATGTTGGCTTGCCCATTGCTGACTATCGTATGGTTTTTTTCTTCCATGATGGCCCAGCTTGCTTCAAGATTTGCCGATTTGCCAAGTTGCGTGTCAAAGCGGCTAATATCGACTATAACCCGATAATCAACATCGCCAAAAGCATTCCACGGATACGCTCTCACGATGGCATTGGATTGCAGGGCTGCCACATTTTTGCTTAATACGGCAAGGACATTGTCTTTTAACGGTGCCGCCCAAAGATCAAATTCAGCTATTTGTATCCCGTTATTTTCTGTGCGCGTGACAATCTGCCTGCGCTCAACTAAAGCCGGTAGCGACAGCGGCCCTATGCCAATCAGCCGTTTTTTGGCAATAGCAGTGTTGGCAGTTGCAAATGGCAGGCTCTGTGATTCCAGGGTATAGAAATTAGAGGAGGGGGTTGCGCATGCGGTTAGCAAACTGCCAAGGCAGAGCAAGATGAATCCGTTTAAGTGCTTATTTGACATGTTGGCTACTTCTCTTTTTTACCACGAATTAAAGAATCAGGATGTTCTTCCAAATAATCGGTTAGTTGCTTGACTGAGCTTGCCGTTTGCGTCAATTCTTTTAGTAACTGGTTCAGTTCATACTGCGTAGTCGATCCCGGCTCCAAGGTGGTTAATACCTGTTGCGCTGAACTCATGGCTTTATCTGCAGATTGCATGGTTTTATCAGCACTGCTCAATGTGCCTGTAGCAATGTCTAAAGTCTTGGTTGCCGCCTTGGATGTGCCTTGTAAGGACTCCAGGGTTTTGTTGATTTCGACAGTCATGGTTTCCAGCGGCAGTTTGGAAATTTTATCCATAATGGCTTGTGCAGAATTAACAATCTGATTCATTGAGTTGGGCGTCGTCGGAAATTCCTGATAGCCCGTAGTATTGTTGTGTGTCACCACTTTGCTTTGTGGAAACAGATCCAAAGCAATAAACAGCTGCCCTGTCAGCAGGCTACCGGTTTGTAATTGTGCGCGTAAGCCTTTGGCAATCAGATGCACAATATTCTCTTTTACTGTCGTATTGGCTTGTTTATTAACGACTACAATGCGATCCGGCTCTACTTCAACCATGACGGGAATCTCTATATCTGCGGTTTTTGCATCTATTTCCAGGTTAAAGTCGGTTACTTTGCCAACCGGTATACCACGTAATAAAACCGGAGCACCAATGGTTAAGCCGCGTACTGAATCACCAAAATACATAACGACTTTGACGGTTCTATGATAAATCACTTGCGTAGATTGGTCATAGCCATCGAACAATTGAAATGAGGTGTTTTCAGGTACAATGTCCGTCGTTTTATCATCAGAAGAGGTACGAAAAGCAATGCCGCCAGCCAATAATGCGGCTAAAGGCCCTGTCCGTAATTTAAAACCATCGGCACCCGCTGATAAATCAATGCCGCTGTCTATCCAAAAGCGGGTATTTGTTCTTATAAATTGATCATAAGGGGCGTTAACAAAAATAGTCAATTTTATGTTGTCGGCGTTTTTGGCCAATTCATATTCAAGCACCTCGCCTACGGCAATACCATGAAAGTTAATCGGTGTTCCAGGGCCCATCGAACCGATATTAGTCGTCTCAAGTATAAATTTCCTGCCTTGTGCATTCGTTTCCAATACCGGCGGTTGGTCAAGTCCCGCAAAATGACGCTCTCTTTTCCCTTTTTCGGGCTTGATAGCTATATAAGCTCCGGACATCAATGTGCCTAAACCGGATACGCCGCTTAAGCCGATTTGTGGTTTTACAACCCAAAACTGGGTGTTATCCGTTAAATACCCATCGCTTTCCTTATGCATTTGCGCGGTGACTTGAATGGTTTTTAGATCGTCATTAATGACAATATCAGAGACCTTGCCAATTTCTACATCCAGGTATTTGATTTTGGTTTTGTCTATTTCCAAACCGTCAGCGCTGGAAAAAGTGATGGTAATTTCAGGCCCTTTTTCCGATAAGGTCTTGTAAATTAGCCAGCCACTGACTAATAACGCGCATATCGGTAATAACCAGATCAATGGAAATTCCCGCTTTTTATTAATAGCGGCATCGCCCGCTTCGTAAGATGGATCGATAAAATCATTCATAGGTTTTTCTGGTTATCCCAAAGTAAACGTGGATCAAAATTCTCGGCTGCGAACATCGTCAATATCACCACGGCGGCAAATGCAGTTGCTGCGGGGCCTGCTATAATCTGTATCCCGCCAAAATCAACCAAATCCACCAGAATTGAAATCATAAAAATATCCAGCATCGACCAGCGCCCGACAAACGCAATGACACGATACATCACCGTCCAGCGACGGGCATTAATTTGCCAGCGAAAATGCGCACACAGCAGCAGCAAGCCGATGCCTATCAGCTTTGACGACGGCACGAGAATACTTGCCACCAGAACCAACATCCCGATGGGGATCATGCCATTGTCGATTAATTCCACAATACCGCCGGCAATGGTATGTGCATCACCCGCGCCAAATTGATTAACGGTCATGATGGGGAAAATATTGGCCGGAATATACAGAAAAAAGCTACTCAATAGCAACGCCGTGGTGCGTTGCAAACTGTGAGGGTGTCGTGCATGCAGATGGCTGTTACAGCGTGGACATGATAAAAGATGATCAACTGTTTTTACCAGATAACCGCAGTCGTGGCAGCGGATAAATCCTTGCCTTAATGCATTCGCTTTAGCTTGCATGGTTGTTCTCCTTTCGCAATTGCTCAATGCGTTGCCAGAATAACCTGCTATCCAGACTGCTGGTTAGCATGGTTGTTATGATGATCAGGGCGATAAAAGCATAGAGACCCCAACCTAATTTAAGCGGTGCAATCGCCATGAGCTTAACGCAGGCAACAATAATACCCAGCATATAAACTTCCAACATCACCCATTCGTCCAAATGATGCATCCAACGCATCCACGCAACCAAATAACGGTTGGGACAATTAAAATAAAGATGTCCACTAATGAGTAAAGATAAACAAAGATGCACGAGCGGAAACAAAATGCTGGCCAAAAATACGACAATAGCAACGGCCTCCATACCGTCGTTATATAAAGCAATAACCCCGGATATCAATATACCCGTATTCGCATTGCCCAAGACAGTCAAGCCCACCATGGGCAACAAATTAGCGGGGAAAAATAATATGAATCCGGCAATAGACAGGGCAAAAGTGCGCTCAATACTTTGTTTACCGGGTCTTGACAGTAACATGCCACAGCGAGGGCAATGGACTTTTTCACCCAGTTTTGGTTGAGCAGGTTTGAGCAATAAATCACACTCAGGACAAGCATCGTAGTTTGTGCTATTCATGTCTTTAATGAAAAGATGCGACAAATCGCATTTCAATAGAGGTTTGAAAAAAGGCCATAGTATGACAAATCATAATAGAAGGCTAGAAGTCGCTATTTCCCGATTAAAGAAAGCGCTTTGTGAAGCGGGGCGCTCGAAACCTTAATGGTTCCCTCCAGTGGGTTATTTAATTCCAGGATTAGATAAATAGCGCACGATATCGATAGGGCACAGATGAACAATGCCGATTTGGCTGTCCGGTTTCGGGGAGCCAACAGGCCAAATTGGACGAATAGGACGGTGAGCCAGAATGTCAGCACCACAAGAAATATCCTCGGTAGATTAGTCTGCGACTGTTCGATTAACATCCATCGTGATTGCATCATGTCGGTGCCTATTTGCAGAGCCTGAGATTGAAGATATTTTTGCGAGTCGTTCTGCGGCGAAAGCTCACGAATCTTGCTGTAAACGTCAGCCATTCCTGTGGCTGTTTCCATCTTCGCCAAATTGGCCCCATGTGCGCGGTCGTTTGGCCAGATGCGTTCGATCCCGGCGGCTGTCGTTTGACGCACAAGCTCACGCGCTTCTTTCGTTTCCGGTCCGTAGTTAGACAAATAGTAGTCGAGCGTGATAATTTTCGCACCTGATTGGGTAATGCTTGAGGTTGTAACATCGTAGTTGCCTTTCGCCGACGTTACCAGCAGACCAATAATCAAAGCGATCAGCGTTCCCATCAAGCCTGCCGAGGTCATCAGAATATCTTTGGAGTCAGCTCGCGTGTGATCATCGGGTAAAACCAACCGGAGGTATGAACCCAGCGCGACTCCACAGAGCATAAAGACAAGAAAAATGAACGCAATTAACGGAGCTGACATCAGATATCCTTCTCTACTATTGCCAGATTAAAATTAAACATCTGTATAGATATAAAACATTGCATCATTTATTTACCTCATCATTTATAAAAAATAAAATAACCGTGTGGGCGTAAAATAATTCAGTATCTACGTGAGGAATTTGTTTGGGTTATTAACAGTGGTCAATTAATGGGTGACCCCATATTCAGCAGCATAGGTTGGATTAACAACTTTATCGTTAACCCAACACATTGATGCAACAAATGTTGGGTTGCAAAAAGCGCAACCCAATCTACACGACTACCCGTTTAAGGCTGCCTGAATTTTAGCTTCATCTTCATGGGAAAGAGAGGTTTTGAGAAGGGTTCCGCCGGTTCCTTTTAACTCCTCAAGAACTTTGTCGGGCGCAGCTGAAGGGCTTCGTAGCAGAACGAACAGTGCCGAGCTTCCAGGTGTCAGAGTGGTACCAAGTTCCTTCATGAAGTTATCATCGATTCCGACGTCAGTGAGAGCCCCGGAAACCGCCCCGGCTGATGCGCCCACAGCCAAACCCAGTAGCGGATTCAGGAATATCAAGCCAATCAGTGAGCCCCAAAAGCCTCCGTTTATAACACCAGCAGACGTAAGGTTAAAAGCCTGATGCAATTTGACTTTACCCTTATCATTTTTAACGACAACAACGGCATCCTCAAGATCCAGCAGGTAATCACGTTGCAGTTTCCACAACTGGAGACGAACTTCCTCTGCCTTATGTATGTCTTGGTAACCGACGACTATTAATGTACTCATACTATTTCCTTAATTTTTTTGGTTGCTATTGTAAAGGGAACGATGCGCTTCATTTCATTCAGCTCATCCATGGGTTTTTTTATATATTACGAGTTGCCCGGCTATAATGCCCTATAAAAAGCCGTTCGCATATACGATAACGGCCTCTATTTAATGTTTAAAGCAGCGTAGATTGGGTTAACCGCTTTATCGTTAACCCAACACATTGATGCAACAAATGTTGGGTTGCAATAAGCGCAACTCAACTACACAACTAAAAAGGATTTAAACTAAACGCTGTTGGGGCACTAATCACTTCCCCAAGTTTGCGATTGGCGATTTCAACAAACTCTTTTGCCCATTGGTCAATGACTTGTTTGGCCGGGCCATACCACGTCAATCTGGTCAAATCGAGCGGATCAACATCTTGTACATTACGGTCTGCAAAAGTCGCCACAATTTCATTGGTGCCTAAATCACGTATTCGCCCTTCAAAGGCCGCAGCCCGTTGATTGATCAAACCCGCAGCGGTGCCTCCACCCACTACCAACCATCCAGCCGCGTTCAACATTGGCATTGAGGGATCAATCTCAATTAACGCCAACTCCAGTTGCAAAACGCTTTGCGTTTGTTGGGCCGGATAATCCAAAATTATGAAGTGTTGATTATCATCATTTTTAAAATCGGATACCACTTGGTTTTGAAAATAGACGGCTACGTCTTGTATGTCTTTTTTTACATTCGTCACATAATTAACCGAGCTTAATTTATGTATCCAGTCCATTTTTAGCATGTATTGGGTATTGACGGGGGCGACCACAAGATACTGATACGACTTAAAGTCGACACCTGGTTTAATCCAGGCTCTTTGGAAAGGCAAGTAAGCAACTTTCTTTTCCCGTTGCGCGTCTGGCGTAAAAGCCGTGTCGGGAGCAGGTGCTATAACAGCAGTTTTTGCATCATTGCTGAGACCTTGAGTATCTTTTTCGGCGCTGTTAATGGTAGAGCAACCTATCAGAGATGTAGTTAGCGCACAGCCAAACAGAGCGCCAATTGTTTTAGAACTTAAAAAATATGTTGGTATTTTCATTAAATGTTCCTATCGTAACGATTGATTTAAAGCCCGTTGACAAACCACAAGCATCAATAATCCGCTGTTCAAACCGGATAGATTACATGCAGTCCAGCTGGAGCAGGAAGTTTATTAACCTGATATTTACCAATACCCCGTCAATCCAACAAAAGGCCCGTTCAAGGTTACATCGACTCCCACGACGCCCTTGTCCACGTTCACCCGCAGCACCTTATAACCTGCCTCCACTGACGAGGGCACGCCAAAGAAGCGGGTGCGGTAGCCGACCATCCCGAGTGCGCCGCCTGTGAAGCTCACATTATTCGCGCCGAAACCACCGACGTTACCGTCCACCAAGGCAAACCAATGCGGGGAGAATTCTACCATGATCTTGCCGCCCACTATCGGAGCGGTAAAGGATTTGCTGCCAGAAACGCTGATGCCACGAATGAGGTCGAGTTGATTACCCAGCCAAATAGAACGCCCGCCAGCATAGATTTCGAGGAGATTGGAATTCGATTTATTGCTCCAGTTACCTACGCGCTCGGAGGCTGACAGACCAAATACACGGTACATTACCCCGTAATCCATGATACCCATCTCCATCGACAAGCCAGAGCTAACCTGATCGAAACGAGGCTTAAAATCCATACCCATGTAATTGCCATCCAGAAAGAACCCCAGTTTCTCGTAATGCGCTTCGAAATGCCCATTGAAAGCCATCGGGAAATTACGCAGCTTCCCGGCGATATCAATGAAGCTGGCATCGACCGACCTACTATAAGGACCAACCGAGAAGTCGCCGTTCACGCCTGGCAGCCATGTGTAAAGCGAGAGATTGAACGACCAGGGATTTTGGATGGGGGCGGGATCAGCGTTCATAGTTCCTGCGGCGTAAACGCCAGAGGCTGTCGCAAAGGCGGCCGTAAAGGCCAAGGCTTTGAAAGTCGCTAAAAAGCAGGCTTTTATGATCATGCAAGGTCTCCTTAATTTTTCGGGTTGGTATTTTGTCTTTTTGAGTATCCAAACTAACCCGGTGTTATAAACGTTTGCCTGGAAAACAAAGATTCCCACTATGTATAGGGTATTAATTCATAGTTAACATAAACCCATCATTTCTCAAACGCTTGGAACGGGGTTGCCCCCGTCCCCCGTAAATACTGGTTTTATGTATTTTGCACATATTTAAGGCTACAGCTCATAGCTCAGGCGAGCCCTGACCAAATAAGTTAACTACTGTGCTGGTGCTGTGCCCGAAGTCCAAGAAGACAATCGAGTTGCCGCTAGCTCAGCCCAATGATTGATGGCATTTTCCGCATCACCCCACTGCCACTGAAAACCGGTCGTAAACGAACCGCCGCCAATCCTCTTATCCACCACCATAGCGAGTATCTGTCCTGTCACCGAGTCAGTTACCTTAGCTTCAACCTGTGCCGCGCCGACAAATGGCATTGTGCCAGTCGCCAGATATTTGAGATTGGACAGCATGTGCGCCTGAGGGATGATCATTGAGATACTCCGCAATCCTGCCGTGGCTGCCTCGGCATCGGTTAATGCGGCATCGAACTTCATGACACCGGGGCCAGGCTGGTCGACGATTTCAAATTTCTTCCCGAGTTCCTCTTTAAGTTGCTGGGAGAGATAATTTACCAGCATCTGCTGATCAGATGAGGAAATCTGGGTAGAGCTTCCACCCCAGAAAGTCACCGGATCAATGATGATCTTGGTATAATGCCGCCACTGCGCAGCCGGATTAACGTAACGCAGGCCAGTCTGATCCTTCCCGCCAACGGTGAGCAGAGAGCAGTCGTTGGCAAGGAACGAGCAGTTTATGCCAGACTGTTTAATGTCAACTTTTTGTGTCGTTGTACAAGCACTTAATGTCAACAGACACAGAGCCACCAACGGCAAAACGGCTCCGGCTTTTGTTTGGTATTCTGAATTGTTCAATTTAATGTTCATGATTTTTCTCCAAATGTTTAAGTAAGTGGTTATTTAAAAAGTAACTTCTCATGCTTTGCAGAATTTAGACCTCTCAGGTTTTGAGATCCTGGCAGGTCTGGTAAAAAAACAGATTAAACGCAGTAAATTGACTTACTGGTTTTATAGAAAAACATCTCTTATCAATTTTAAAACAAGCGGGCAGCCCTTGCAAGCCACCCGCTTGATCTACAGAGCGACTACTGCCCTGCGTGTTGCTTCATGGCTTCTTCGATCTTCGCTTTCACGGCTTCGAGGTTGAAGCTCGCACCTTTTTGCATCGGCGGATACTCAAGCGCTGTCATGGCCAACTTGCCCACTTGCTGTTGAACAAACACAAAGCGCCAGAATTCATACTGGAACCATTGAAAGTAATTCTCTGATCCGTTTAGTGTCCCGTTTTCAGGGAAGTCCAGGCGCTCGAAAGGATCCAAACGCAGGTTTGTCAGAACCGGCGCATCTACATGCACCTTGCTGCCGATCCAGCCGCCGGGTTGGTCAATAAAACGATACTTGTAGTCGTCGATACGCACCGCGCCCAACGTGCTTTCCCCGAAATAGAAAATTTCGTGGCGATTCGACGGCCCTTTGCCAGTAATCAAATCCAATTGGTTGTAGCCATCCAGATGTACTTTGTACTTGGTATCGCCGATTTTCTTGCCCTTTAACAATTCATCGACAATAGTCGGGTCGCCAGCGGCGGCCACAAAAGTCGGGAACCAATCAAGTCCGGAGAAAATACCATTCTCAACTTTGCCCGCAGGCACCTTACCGGGCCAACGAACAATCGCCGGTACGCGGAAACCACCTTCAAAGATAGTGCCTTTTTGTCCCCTGAAAGGTGTATTGCCTCCATCAGGCCATGTGAATGTCTCGGTACCGTTATCAGTGGTAAAAACGACAATGGTGTTTTCGTCCTCGCCCATATCCTTAAGCTTTTGCATCAGCAGGCCGATGTCGTCATCGAGCTGTGCCATGCCGGCTTCATGGATTGACCAACCGTTTTGAGCGGTGCGCAACGCCTCGTACTTGTCTGAAAGATGGGTAACGATGTGCATGCGGGTGGGGTTAAGCCAGAGAAAGAACGGCTTACCGTCCGCCTTAGCTTTTTCGATGAACTTGAAAGAAAGATCGCGAATCTCGTCGTCCACAGTCTTCATCCGTTCCGGATAGAGCGTTCCCGCATCTTCGATCTTCTGCTTGCCGATCTTGCCCCAGCGCGGCATCACCGTCGGATCATCCTTGTCAGTCGCCCAACTATGTACCATGTTACGTGGGCCGACTACGTTCAACAATTCCTGTGGATAATTGGGATGGGCAGGGTCTTCCATCGCATCCAAGTGATACAAATATCCGAAGAACTCATCGAAGCCATGAACGGTGGGCAGGAACTCGTTCAAGTCACCCAAATGGTTCTTGCCGAATTGGCCAGTGGCATAGCCCATAGACTTAAGCGTTGTGGCAATAGTCACTGCCTCTTTTGGTATACCGACAGGAGAGCCCGCTTGGCCGACGGTAGTCATGCCCGTGCGAATTGGCAGTTCGCCGGTAATGAAGTTGGCCCGTCCCGCCGTACAGCTAGCTTCGGCGTAATAGTCGGTGAAACGCATCCCCTCAGTGGCGATCTTGTCGAGGTTGGGTGTACGACCTGCCATCATACCTTGATGATAAGCACCGATGTTAAACCAGCCAATGTCATCGCCCATGATGACAACGATATTAGGTTTTTGGGCCGCTGCCTGCTCCTCCGCTTGAGAGGTCGAAACAAACAGACAAGCAGCCAGAGCGGTAAGCGCTATTGTCGTCGGTTGGAACAGACGTTGCCGCCGGTGTATTGGAATCATAATGTTGCTCCTGTTAACGTTGTCGGAAAATGGATTTCTTGCGTTAATGGAAAACGTCTCGAATAACTGCAAAAAAATAAGGTTTATAGTATTGGACTTTAGGCCTAAATCGTTTAAATAAATGCGAAACATTATAGGTAAATCCTGATTGACTATTTACTTTTGTCAGACCAAAACACCAAATCAATGGAGTGAGTAATTCGGATTCCAATTTAAACGGGACAATTTTACAAACAATATTTCCTTATATATCAAGGTCTATTGCCTGTCTGGCTTACGTTAATAGCCCATATTCTGAACTAGAATCATCAATCAAACTAACCCCTCTGAAGCAGTTAAAGAACGTACTTGAAATAACGTGAACATCTTGTAATGAAAAACTTATTCACCTTGGCAGGATAAATTACCCATTACCCTTACACAATATTTTATTGTGATAATTTTTTTGTGCATGTTTAGCTTAATAGAAATAAGTTATTTGTACAATACGTAGAAATACCTATAAATTGAAAGCTTTAATCCTGCCATCGCGTAC
>JBAXXH010000042.1:0-28278 GCA_037127995.1 Methylococcaceae bacterium
TCCCAATCAAGCAAGCGATTGGATTCGTCTAGTGGGCAAGTTCTTTCGCAGAAATTACCTTAAAGGTATGGTATCTGTCGACTGAGTAATTTTTTATCTGAAAAACTATAGCGCATTAAAAAGCATTAAAAAGTCCCGAAGGGGCGTAATCTGTTAGCGATGGGCAACGCCCATCGAAATCAAAAATAACAATGATAAAGCCCTGCAAGGGCGTAATACTTTAATGACGATAAACTGTTTGATTTCGCCCTTGCAGGGCTTGTGGTTTGTGGATATCCTGATTTCATAGGGCTACACCCTATGCTGATGTGTTATGCCCTTTCAGGGCTTTGTGTTTTGTGGGATATTGATTTCAACGTGTTGAGCCTTGTATTAATATTGTGATTTTTAAGGAGTTGTAGCGTGGGAAAATGGAAATTTAATTTCTGAAAGTCTATAGGAGCAATCACGCGAAATATTAGGGCAACCGCAAGGGTTTACCCCCTACGGTTTGGGTTCGAACAGCATGTGCGCCATTTTTTTTGCTTTGGTTTTTAAATAACCGACATTGTCATTATGAGCCACTGATTCCACCGGGATACGGCCTGCCACATTAATACCCAGCTTTTTCATGTCATCCATTTTCTGCGGATTATTGGTCATCAACTTTATTGATTTTATCTGGAGATTTTCCAACATTAACGCCGCAATATTGTATTCTCGCTCATCGGCAAGATGCCCCAAATGAATATTGGCATCAACAGTATCCATACCTGCGTCCTGCAAATTATAAGCCTGTAACTTTTTCAACAAGCCTATGCCGCGACCTTCCTGACGCAGATAAATCAACACGCCAAAGCCTGCTTCATTAATAAGCTGCATGGCCATTGCCAGTTGTTCGCCGCAATCACAGCGTCTGGAACCGAGCACATCACCGGTAAAACATTCCGAGTGAATACGCACGGGGACATTTTCAAGGTTTGCTACCTCACCTTTAACCAAGGCGATATGCTCTTTGTCGTCAAGGGTATTGCTGTAGAAATGCAGAACAAACTCGCCGTGTTCAGTGGGGAGTCGGGTCTGTACCAAATCTTCTAGTTGTGCTTTCACGTCTATAAAAAATCCAAAAATACTTCATTTCTTGCTCTCAATACCAACTTGAGAATACATTCCGCTTCCGGCAGTTGCGCCGGAAGTTGTCTATTTTACACGACAACAAAGAATAGTGTTGATGTACCCCAAGTTCGCGCTGTAATATTCGACAACCTAATTTATGCACCCATACCCATTATGAAACCTGACAGTACAGTAATCAAAAAACGTTATGACCGTCTAGCTCCCTATTTTGAAGGTTTGGAAGCCGTCATGGAAGGCTTGTTTTTTAAAAACTGGCGCAAAAGACTGTGGGCGAAAGTCGAGGGTCATCATATTCTTGAAGTCGGCGTTGGCACCGGCAAAAACTTTGAATATTATCCCGTTGATGCCCGTATAACTGCGATTGATTTTAGCCCGGAAATGCTCAAGCAGGCCACGCATAAAAAAGCCCGGAAAGCGGTTTCTGTTGAGCTTAACCTCATGGACGTGCAATCGTTAGACTTTGCCGATAACAGCTTTGATACCGTTATCGGTTCTTTTGTTTTTTGTTCCGTGCCATTACCGGTTAAAGGTTTAAAGGAGCTGTACCGTGTTTGCAAACCGGGTGGCCAGGTTTTATTACTGGAACATGTGCTAAGTTCAAAACCTGTTCTTGCAAAAGTCATGAACTTTATTAATCCGGCCATTGTTGCGCTGGTCGGAGCGAATATTAACAGAAATACCGTTAAAAATATTAAAGCCAGTGGCTTTGTCCTGGTGCGTGTTGACGAACGTAGCAGTGATATTATTAAGCTGATTGAGGCGAGAAAATAACCGCTTTATAGTTAAACCTATTCACCACGAAGACGCGAAGAGTACGAAGAAAAAAGAAATAAAACTTCGTGTCTTCGAGGTGATAATTCTTTAAGACTTTATAAATTCAAGTTGTATTAAAGCGCTCGGCAATCAAGCTGATTAATTGTTCTGCGAGACGGGTTTTATCCATCATAGGAAAAACTTTATCACCCTTTTCCCAAAAAACATGCAAGGCGTTTTGTTCACTATCAAAGCCACCCTGTTCTTGTCCTACCCGGTTTGCCGCAATCATATCCAGTTTTTTGCGTGCCAGTTTGTCTCGGGCATAAACTTCAAGGTTATGCGTTTCCGCAGCAAAACCAACCGTGAATGGATGCTTATCGAGTTTTGCGACGTCTGCCAGTATATCTTTGGTTTTTTGCAGGATTAGTGTCGACTGTTCATCCTGTTTTTTTATTTTTTCCGGCTGCATAATGACAGGACTGTAATCAGCCACCGCAGCCGTACCGATATAGATGGCATGGTCTGAGGCTCTGGACATAACCGCCTCGTACATTTGCGCCGCAGTTTCCACTGAAACCAATTTACAATTTGCAGGCGCTGCCAACGCCACCGGCCCGCTAATCAGTGTTATATCTGCCCCGGCTTTTAAAGCGGCCTTTGCCAGCGCATAACCCATTTTTCCGGAACTGCGATTGGTGAGGTAACGGACAGGGTCTATAGGTTCACGGGTCGGACCGGCACTGATTAACACTTTCAGGCCTTGCAGGCATTGCACGGGGGAGGGATTCTGATTTTCCAGCGCATCAGTCAGATAGTTGCAAATAGCAACGGGTTCGGACATTCGGCCAAAGCCGGTTTCTCCACAGGCCTGGTCGCCTTGTTCCGGCCCGATAAGTTTAACGCCATGACGCTGGAGTGTTTCGACATTCTCTTGAGTGACGACTTTGTTCCACATCGCCTGATTCATGGCCGGAGCCACATAAACCGGACAGGTTGCCGCCAAATAAAGCGTTGATAATAAATCATCAGCCAAGCCATGAGTCAATTTTGCAATCAGATTAGCCGTTGCCGGAGCGATAATCAAACAATCCGCCCAACGCGCTAAACTGATATGTCCCATCGCATTTTCTGCATCGGCATCCAGCAATTCGCTATGCACCGGATTACCGGAAAGCGCCTGAAAAGTTAACGGACTGACAAATTGCATGGCAGACTGTGTCATCACCACCCGCACTTCTGCGCCCTGCTTTTTGAGCAGCCTGACTAATTCAGCGGACTTGTAAGCGGCAATACCGCCGCTAACGCCTAATAAAATGTGCTTGTTAATAGAGTTATACCTTGAAACGTATAAAAAAGTCTATTATGGCAAGGACAGTTAAATTCTTCCAGGCTTAAATTTTAATTTGAATAGCGTTATCTTACAAAATGCTCAGCGACTGAATTACTTTGCCTTTGCTTAATCTCTTCAAAAACAGGGACAAGATTATTAAAAAATTGCTCGGTACAATTAGCCCAAGAGTAGTTTAGTGCATAATTTCGACAGTCATCGGCGTCCAATTTCAAAGCTTCAGTAATCGCTTTTTTTAAATTTTCATCCAGCTTACCCACTTTATCGCTGGTAATGACATCCAACGGACCGGTTACCGGAAATGCGGCAACAGGTATGCCACTGGCTAATGCATCCAGCAAGACAATGCCAAAGGTATCGGTGCGACTGGGGAATACAAGCACATCGGCGGCAGCCATATATTTGGCTAAAGGTTCACCTGACAAAAAACCAACAAAAACCGTGTCAGGAAATTTGGCTTTAAGTTCTTTCATCTGCGGACCATCCCCCACCACAATTTTTGTGCCTGGAATATCCAGGGACAAAAAGGCACCAATGTTCTTTTCAATAGCTACTCTTCCAACAAACATGGATATAGGGCGAGGCAGTGATATAAAAGCCTTATCCCTTGGATAATAAAAATCAGGATTTACGCCGCGAGACCAGTGAACCAGACTATTTTTAAATCCTCTTGCATTCAAATCAGATTCTACCGAGGGAGTAGCGACCATGACCTTTTTAGCCGGTGCATGAAACCAGCGCAAAAAACCGTAACCCCACGACAAAGGGATTTTAAAGCGCAAATTAACGTATTCTGCAAATAAGGTATGAAACGACGTGGTGAATGCCAGGTTCCGGCTGAGACAATATCGCCTCGCCGCCAGTCCCAAGGGTCCTTCCGTGGCAATATGAATGCGTTGAGGGCTGAACTCATCCAGTTGCCTTTTTAATTTTCCATAACAGGCAAGCGCCAGCCGAATTGAAGGGTAACTCGGGCAGGGAATTGTTTTAAACTGATCCGGAGTAATGAGTTTAATTTGATGTCCCGATCGTTCCAGGGCCGAACAAGTATTTTGGATGGTTGTCACAACGCCGTTTATCTGCGGATGCCAGGCATCGGTGATGAACGCAATTTTCAATGTCATAAAGCCCCCTGAATGGTATCTGTTTATATTTAACAATAGCGGGATATGTGTTCCGGTATTGATCGTTAACTGCTCTGATGCTTTAAATCGGAACCCGTGATTTTTGGATCAATTATGAGTTCCCGATTCTCAATGCTATAGGGTGAATATGACTTTTTTATGAAATCGCGTTAAAAAAATCTTGAATACATAAATATGCACCAAATCCAAGCGAGCCAAGACAAAACAAATCCGGCTTTCTACCTGACTGTTTAAACATGCTCCCCAGCAATATCGGTGTCAATAAACGCCATTATTTGCTGTTCATCGGTAAAATTTCCATAAGCCAGCATTAGCTTTACGTAGGCGGCTTCAATCGACATATTCCAGATCATTTCAGCGCCCTGCTTTATTAATGCCCGGGTGCTTTGGTAAGCATCGGCTGATTTAATCGACGGTGCCAGATAAACCTTAATATTTTGCACCGTGCAGCGTTTTATAAACTCAAGTAACGAATAATTTTCGCCCCATTGAGTTGAGGCACAGGCTGTGCCGGAATGATATAAGTCATGCAAAACGGCATCGAGATTTTCAAGATTAAAATGCTTGTAATCCAATCCTGGATAGGGTTTTATCATTAAAATCCGGTCAGAAAAACGGGCTTTTAGGCGGGCGTTTTTTGTTGGTGTTATGCTACCCAAGAAAGTATTGTTATCGCCAGGCATTGATTTTATGGGTGAATTCAAAAGCAGGAAGGCTTGTTCTTCATACTGCATAAAACTTTTGCCCTGAACACTAAAAAAGTCGCCGCTTAATTGTAACGAACAGGTCAGACGCGAACCTTTATGCACTTGGATTGTGTGCTGTTGATTGCGGTAAGGCACAAAAACACCGGGCTGAAGTTGTTGCCGTATAAATTCAACGGCACAGCTAAAATTATCCAGTCCGTTGGCTTTTGGGTTATCCAGCGGATAATCACTGGCCACCAGAAGCAGCGGTATTTTAATGGCATTAAAATAAAAACTTAAAGCAGCGGCGGTATAGGCCAGGGTATCGGTGCCGTGGGTAATGATAATGCCGTCATACTGATCAGGTTGTTGTGCTTCAATGGCGGCAATCAGGGGTTGCCAAACGCAAGGTGCCAGGTTCTCACTTAAAATCTGTAATGGCTGGATAGCCTTAAAATGGATTTGTTGATGATTGTTGTCATCCTGTTGAAACAGCTCAAGCAATTTAAACGGTGCCGAACTGACCGTATCAATGCTTCCTTTTGTCGCCGTTGAGCCAATAGTACCGCCGGTAAATACAACCAGAATATTTTTCATAGTATGATGATCAGATTTATTAATCGTTACAGAATAGCAAAGCACACTGTTTAAGAAAATGAAAATATCACTTATCGTCGCGATGGCGAGTAATCGGGTTATTGGTCTGGATAATAAAATGCCCTGGCATTTATCAGAGGATCTTAAAAAGTTTAAATCAATCACGATGGGCTCGCCTGTTTTAATGGGTAGAAAAACGTATGAGTCGATAGGCAGGCCGCTACCGGGTCGCACTAATATGATTATCAGCAGAAACCTCGACTATCAACAAGAAGGCTGTCTGGTTTTTAATGACCTAAAAAAGGCGTTTAAAAAAGCTGGTGAAAGCACTGACGAGATTTTTATTATTGGCGGTTCCGATCTTTATAATGCGATACTGCCGATGGCCGATACGATTTATTTGACCCTTATAAACAGGGACTTTGAGGGCGACACATTTTTCCCTGAAATTGATTTAAATGAGTGGTCTGAAGTGACGCGAGAAGATATTAAAGATGACCTTGACACCCCCTTTAGTTACAGTTTTTTGAAGCTTGAAAAAACAAACCGAAGCACCTGTTAGCAAAAACTCACAAGAAAATGACGAAAGCGGTTAAAATGGTCGGATTTTAACAATCAATTTGTGAAAGCAATGGCCTGGTAGCTAGCATGCAAACTAAATATAATACTGATGACTTGAGAATTTGCGGAATTAAAGAAGTCATCCCGCCTGCTCAGGTTCACGATGAAATGCCGATCAGCGAAAAAGCGGCACAAACGACTCTTCAGGCGCGGGCAGAGGTTCACGATATTTTAACGGGCAACGATGACAGACTGCTGGTGGTGGTAGGTCCTTGTTCTATTCATGACCCCAAAGCCGCTTTAGAATATGCCGGACTTTTGAAAACCATCAAAGATGAGCTAAAAGACGATCTGGTGATTGTTATGCGGGTTTATTTTGAGAAACCTCGCACCACAGTCGGTTGGAAAGGCTTGATTAATGACCCGGATCTTGATTCCAGTTTTAATATCAATAAGGGGTTACGCATTGCCAGACAGTTATTACTGGATGTGAATACGCTCGGTGTACCTGCGGCAACTGAATACCTGGATTTAATTACGCCGCAATACGTTTCAGACTTGATCGCCTGGGGTGCCATCGGTGCCAGAACCACAGAAAGCCAGGGACACCGTGAATTGGCTTCGGGTGTATCATGTCCCATCGGTTTTAAAAACTCGACGGATGGCACGATTAAAATTGCCATTGATGCGATAAGAGCCGCCATGAGTCCGCACCATTTTTTATCGCTGACTAAAGCGGGCCATTCCGCCATCTTCTCAACCACCGGCAATGAAGATGTGCATATCATTTTAAGAGGCGGCAATGGCCGTCCCAATTATGATGAGGTCAGTGTCGAACTAGTCGCTGAAGGTCTGGTAAGCGCGGATTTAAAGCCCAACATCATGATTGATTTTAGTCATGCCAACAGTTTAAAACAATGCCAACGGCAACTCATTGTCGGCCATGACGTTTGCGGACAAATCGCTAATGGTGATCAAAGATTGATGGGTGTCATGATAGAAAGTCATCTCAAAGCCGGTAATCAGGACGTTGTTGAAGGACAGCCGTTAACTTACGGGCAAAGCATTACTGATGCCTGTTTGTCTTGGGAAGATACCGCGCCCTTGTTACGAAAGCTGGCGATGGCGGTGCAACAACGCAGACAAGTAAACACTCAACAGGAAGTAAACTGATGATCATTTATGTTAATGGTGAAGCCCGTGACTATACCGAGAACACCACGGTTGTCGATGTCATTGCAGGCATGGGCTTAACCGGTAAAAAAATCGCGATTGAATTAAACAAGGAAATCTTGCCCTTCCAGCAATACGCAGCCCAACCCTTACAGGCTGAAGATCGCCTGGAAATTGTGCATGCCATTGGTGGAGGTCAAGATGATTCCTTTGTTCTTGCAGGCGTCACTTATCATTCCCGGCTATTGGTCGGCACCGGTAAATATAAAGATTTGGAAGAAACCCGCCTGGCTATTGAAGCCAGTGGTGCCCAAATTGTGACCGTCGCCATTCGCCGTACCAATATAGGACAAAATCCCGGTGAACCTAACTTGCTGGATGTTATTTCACCTGACAAATACACAATTTTGCCGAACACAGCCGGTTGTTATACGGCCGAAGATGCCGTAAGAACCTGTCGGTTGGGTCGGGAATTACTTGGTGGTCATAAGCTGGTTAAGCTGGAAGTATTGGCAGATCAGAGAACCTTGTTTCCTGATGTTGCTGAAACCTATATTGCCGCTGAATTACTGGTTAAAGACGGCTTTGATGTCATGGTCTATACCAATGATGACCCGATTGCCGCCAAAAGACTGGAAGATATTGGCTGTATTGCCGTTATGCCGTTGGCTGCGCCTATCGGTTCCGGTTTGGGTATCCGTAACCCTTATAATATTTTAACCATTATTGAAAATGCCGGTGTACCCATTTTAGTGGATGCGGGTGTAGGCACCGCCTCAGATGCCGCCATTGCCATGGAATTAGGTTGTGCCGGTGTGCTAATGAACACGGCTATTGCCGAAGCCAAAAATCCGATACTCATGGCTTCCGCCATGCGTAAAGGCATTGAAGCAGGCCGTGAAGCCTTTTTAGCCGGCCGTATGCCCAGAAAGCGCTTTGCCTCTGCGTCATCGCCTATAGACGGATTGTTCTTTTAATAATGATGGCCGTTTCTGAACCAACCCTTCCGCAAAGAATCCGTAGTTTTATTCGCAGGCAAGGTCGTCTTACGCCCGGTCAACAACTGGCTTTGGACAATCATTGGGCGACTTATTGTCTGGATCCCAAAACCGATTATGATTTTGCGCAAGTGTTCGGCCGTGACGCACCGCTATTTGTCGAAATTGGTTTTGGTAATGGCGATAGTCTGGCTAAAATGGCGGCCGCCAATCCTGACCATAATTATATTGGCATTGAAGTCCACACACCGGGTGTTGGTCATTTGCTCATCTTGCTGCATGAGCAAGGCATTAATAACGTCAGGATTTATTGTCACGATGCTATCGAAATTTTGGAACAAAAAATTGCCGACAATAGCCTGGCGGGTGTACATCTATTCTTTCCTGACCCCTGGCATAAAAAGAAACATCATAAAAGACGCATCGTGCGCCCCGGTTTTGTGGATTTGTTAGTCAAGAAATTAAAACCCGGCGGTTATTTTCACGCTGCAACCGACTGGGAAAATTATGCCGAAGCCATGTTGGCCGTTTTATCCGAAGGCACCCGTTTAAAGAATACCAGCCCGACCCAGGATTATTGCCCATGCCCGGAATACCGTCCGTTAACCAAATTTGAGCAACGCGGTATAAGACTGGGGCACGGCGTTTGGGATTTGATTTTTAGCAAAGCATAAATACCGGCTCATCAACCTGTTTCCAGTTACGTGTTTTTTAAATTGGAAAGCGCCTAAGGTAACTCGCAATAAATAACTCCCGACCTATCGTTTCCACGCTGGAGCGTTGGAACCAGGCGTATTCTAACCAATTTGTCCAACGAACCGGATAAGATTGTGGTTCGCTTTGCTCACACAATCTATCCTTATTCGTTAGGCTTGTTGTGCTACAAAATAAAAAGTGTCGCACAACATTTATTTTGTTGGGTAATCAGCGAGGCATATTTTAAAATCATCAATTTCTTGTTTAATAATGGGTCACAGTTGATTGTAGTTGAACCAGCTGTTCCAGATTCATCCAAGCTATTTCTCGGAACGTCAGACTAATACGCTCATCTTGACTAGCCGCCTCCCAGAAAGAGGTCGCTGCATCATAAGCTATCCGCCAAGCAATCGCGTGCTGGGGAAGCGGTAACGCCGCAGCAAACTGTCGCAATGGAACCTCACCGCCAGATAAAGGCGCATAGAGCATTGGTAACATATCATAGGCGGGTGATAAGCACACGCTAACAGATTGCCCTTCACTCTTAATTAATTGAAAGGATAGATTACCAAGGTGCATATCGCTATTGCCTATCAATCGACCGAACCACCATAAAACCAGAGTCTCTTGCACAAGCGCTTTTGACACCATGGATAGACTAACCAGTTTTTCAATCAGTGTGGGCCAATCACCGTTACCCGATCCAATAAAGGCGGCATCCAAAACAGCAAGCGAAATGAGGGGGAGACGACCAAACTCACCATGACGGTCGAACCTCTCAACCTCAAGAAATGTTCGACCCTCAGCCATGAGAATGCGACTTTTTGCGGCCAATAATTGCGTGTTCTTTCGAAGGGTTTGCAGGGCCAGGTGCTCACAAACAAGAAGATCTGACCACCGGCGAACAGGTAGGGAGTCATCAGCGCCAGAAAACTTAACAATAACATGGGGCGTGTCGCTACCCTCCAGCACTCGCTTCGCAGTAAACTTTGGAAATTCACCGCCTGCGCTGGAACCACCACCTATGAGTGCTGTCACTTCGCTAGCCAACACGAGATATTGCTCAGCCTCCAGACCTTTTGGGATAGCTGGCGTTGGTGATGCTACCGACTGAAGCCATAGGGTGTAAGCATCGTCACCTACAATGAGATTGCCAGGCGTGTCAGCCCCTCGGCGACTTAGCACATCAATAATATGATCATCAGACCACCGTTCAGGGTCTGTTGGCACATCCAGATCTACTGCCGCCTGTCGTGCAAAAATACGACCCAGATAACCTTGAGGGCGCATATCGTAGAGAAAATAAGGTAAGCCATCCCAGGCACCCTTTAAGTGTTCAGCATCAGTTGGCCATCCTAAATGATGCAGGGGAAATATAGATCCTTCCGGGGCAATCAGGTCTAACATTCCACAATTAACTCCTTGCCCATGCTCATTAATAAGATAGACAGGGATGGGGGCTCTTTTGCCTCGGACTATTCGACGCAGTGCAAAACGCGCTTGTTTAGTAGAACCCAGTCGCACAATCTGATCGCCGCGCTCATGAAGCATTCGGTGTAGGGTTGCTACACTTACTCCTAATTTATCGCTTAAACTGATAGCGGAGGCAAGTCCACTTCGCAGCATGATTGAATCAAGCCTCTCACGGGCCGCTTCGTTTTTAGGTCGCATAAACAAGATGCATGAATAGTTATGATAAAATTATCATATAACTTTTTCTTTTAAAGTCAAATAGATGTATATTAATAATGCATGAGTTATGATAAGAATATGTAAGGAACGATGAGCAGTGCGTAATCAAAAGGACTTGCTGGCAAAAAATCCAAGCAGTCCACCTTGACTCAGACAAGGCCTAAACAAAAAATGCTACCAAGGAAGTGATTATTCAGAAAACAAACCAGAGTGAAATTTAACCGTCGAGGCGACAACTATATTGACAATTTCCGACGTTCCACTCTTTATGGAAGTATCGAGGATCATATCCGAATTAGATGGAACTCCTTATCGGTTTCAGGAAGCCCAGCAAGTTTTCATGGTGTTAGGCCATCAGACGGTTTTACCGATGATGGATTCAGAATCTATGAATGGGCAGAGGAGAAAGTCGATTCAATTTCATAGAGCCATCCACGCTGCGGTTAGCAATCTTCAGTGTGAAGGATCGATGTTGGGGCGCAGACAATCCTGAAGGCGATTATTTTCTGGCTAATCGAAACGCCGGATACTGTAATGTGTGATTTATCTTCGTCGGGATTTCACTCCATGAAGCCTTCTGATGGTCTGTTGTCGTTCGGAAGCATGGAACGAATGTCTCTTATGGGGCGTTTGCGACACGTCACGACTGACCGGTTTAGGGAAGCGTAAAGTCATAGCCGACTGGCGGTTATGGGTCGATTTTTGCTCTTTGCAACCGATCAAGCCAAGTGTCCACTATAATAAATCAACCCACTTTCAGAGGAGCTTGGCCTAATGTTGGTTTTTTTTATAGCCAGTTAAAACGTTACCAACGCGGCGAATTCCCCGTCCGGCCTGGTTTGCCAACATTCAGTCGTTATCCTGACTCAGCGCTTCACTGGCAAAGTTGTCAGGCAACCAGCCCCGGTTAACGCATTCTCTAAAGCACCATTCCTGCGTTGTTTCTGTTTTATAACTCCAAAAAAACCAGCCTGAATAGCTTTCAAAGGTCATCAATTGAGCAGCAGCATAGGCTCGATAGGCCAGTGATTTTTGAAAGCTGTCCATCGCTTGCAAGGTATCCTTGAAAGGCCCTTGTGCCCAAAGCGAAACAAATTTTAAATGCAGCCCCAAACTCCATTCACCCACGTAAGTTGAATGACCATCTTGTATGATGTCATCGGCTTCGTTCTTCAAATCGACCACTGAACTGCGAATGTGGCCGTAAATATCCAGGTCGATGTCAGTCTGAACAAAACACTGGTAACGATGTATGTCCAACACCACATTGCTAAATTCGGGCTCTGTTAAAAAGCCGGTGTATTCCCGAAATGACCGAAAACCATCGTGATAAACAACCGCTACATCGTTTGCATGGCAGTATTTTCGGATTCGGTGATAAGCTTCTGTGGTATATTTTTTTAACAGCTGTGTATCAATATCCCAGCGTGGCTCATTCAATACTTCGATAGCATGTAACGCAGGTTTGTTGTGGTAGCGCTCGGCCAAACGTTCCAAAACAAGTAATGCGTAATTGATATAGTCTTCTTTGGTGTGCCATTCACACACATTCAGGATGCCGCCATTATCAAAGCCATTTTGGCATCCGGGCGCGGCATGTAAATCCAGCACAATCATCAAACCATACTGCTCTGCCCAGTTGAAGGCGCGATCAAGAATGGCCACACCGCCTTCAACAAAGGGATGTGATAATGCGCCGTAAGCCGGATGATACGGATAATCCGACCCAAACAACCAATGGCCCACTGGAATCCGCACGGCATTGATGCCTGTTTTAGCAAGCCAGGCAAAATCCTCGGCGGTGATAAAAGTGTCCCAATGCTTTTTAATTGCTTGTTCTGCATTTGCTCCCAACTCAACGCAGTAAGAGGTTTCATCGGTCGCCTGAAGACCCTCAAAAAGACTGGGCGTCATCCATTTTTCAAGCACCAGCCAGCCACCCAAATTAACGCCGCGCAATTTCTTGCCAGATTCTTGGTTTAAAATAGTCATTCTCCCTCTGTAAAGTGAAGTTTCATAGAATAATCTTCCGGTTATGAAACGCTACTGCAGAAGGTTGATTGGTAATCGATAGCAGCGCAGCGTCAGGTAACTTTTGACAGATAATGCGTAGCATCGATACTTCACCGTCGGGATCAAGTGAGTCGAAGGCTTCTTGCAAAAGAATCCATTTGGGACGATATAACAGCAAACGCACCAATCCCAAGCGCTGTTGCTGTTCACGGGTCAGTACTTTTTCCCAGGCATCGGCTTGTTCAAGTTGTTCAAGCAAGTCTTCAAGCCCGGCAAGTTTAAGCAACTCAATAATTGAATCGGCGGTATATGTTTCAGGTGGCGACGGGTAGCAAATAGCCTCATGTAGCGTCCCATCGGGTAAATACGGACGTGGCGGCATGAAGAACATGGGATCACCATCCGGTAATTCAATTCGTCCACGCCCCCAAGGCCAGAGACCGGCAATCGCTTTAAAAAGTCGGGCACCTGTAAAAGCATCGCCAGAGATGAGTACTCGTTCACCCGGTCTGATTTCTGCATTTAAGCCGCATATCATGACTTTGCCATCGAGCTGGGAGATACACAGATCATGAAAACACAATACGGATCTATCCGGTTTTTCCAGTAAAATTCGCTGCGGATCAGGACGGGCTATTTCCAGTTCCAAATCTTCCAAGGCCTTGACCAATCCCAAAACACGCTCAACCGAGGCACGCCACTGTGCAATAGGCGCCATATTGTTGACTGGCCAGGACAACGCAGCTGACATTTGTTGAAATGCCTGCGCTGATTGCATCAAGGCACCGAGAGTAATGTTCCCAAGAATATAGCGTGGCGCGGCTATCAGGATAGGAACCGCCATAGATAAAACACCATAACCTGAGTTGAAGAGAAGAATATTTACCCAGGCAAGGGTTTGACGGTCATAAACAGTGGTAATATTTTGAAAAAAATCATGAAAGCGCTTTTTCTCATTGGTTTCTCCATGAATCAGGGCGATTGCTTGGGAATTTTCTCTTGCCTTCACCAAGCCAAACCGAAAATTGGCTTCAACAGTTTGCATGGCGTTTGTTGTCAGTGTTAAGGGTCGGCTTGCCCACCAGCCCAAAACAGAAGCGGCCGCTGAATAAATTATCGCCACCCAGACTAAATAGCCATAAACAGGCAATTCAAATAACCCGAAATCCAGAATGACCGTACCGGAAAGCTTCCAGAGAATTTCGGTAAAACTGAAAATTAATAACAAGCTATAAAATAGCGTATGACAAAGGCTAATGGCTTCATCGGTTGCAATGCGGATATCTTCAGCTATCCGGCCATCAGGGTTATCATGCTCCACTGTCTGTATGTGCAAAACCTGGTAATGACGACCTTTGTTCATCCATTGACCGATTACCCGCTCTGTCAGCCAGGAACGCCAGCCGATTTGCAACTGCCGTTTAACTTTCATGTGCATGGCGGTGACCACCATACTGGCTGCAAAAATCAAAACAAGATAGCCAATCTGGGTCAATAGCCCAGACATGGAATGCTGTTCAAGAGCATTGAACAGGGCGGCGCTCCATTCCGTAATGATGACGGCAAGCGCCATCTGCAATACAGTAAGAACGATTAAAGCCAATGTCTGATTGCGGATAACCGCCTTGTTTTCGGAATTCCAAAAAGGCCCCGCTAACCGTAAAAATTGAATAAAAAATCCATTTTGACCTTGCATAGATTAGTCTCCTTGAGAGATAGATAAATATATTAACCACAGTGTCGTTTTATAAGGGGGCATCATCCGGTTCATTTTACCTTCGGTTTCTAACCCTTGATTAAACTTTCAGTACCCTGTTTGCCGACATTATTCCATTGATATTATCATTAGTTATCATTTTAACAATATAGTCTTGTTAATTTTCGGTTTGAAAGTTTAATATTAGCTGACAATTGCAAAGCAAACGACCATCAATACATTGACTTGGGATAATAAATTGACACTTATCCGGCTGAGTTGACTGCATAGCATTGACTGCTTAAAACATATAAGTGATTTTGAATATGATGTCATTACGTACACTCGAAAAACCACCCGCTGATTTTCTAAATATAGCCCATCGGGGTGCGCGGGCATTTGCGCCGGAAAACACCCTAGCGGCCTTCCAGAAAGCGAAAACCTTTGCGTGCCAGATGTTTGAAATGGATGTCCGCTTATCAAAAGACGGAGAATTAGTAGTTCATCACGACGAACAATTAACCCGATGCACGGATGTTAAAGCAAAATTTCCAGACCGCAACAGTTATTATATTTGGGATTTCACTTACGAGGAATTAAACACACTGGATGCGGGTAGCTGGTATAGCGAACAAATATCGTTGCCATACACGCAAAGGCAAGAATTTCTACAAACGTTGACTGACGAAGAATTAGCCAGGTTTGTCAGTCCGCAAGATCGCATGCGCTATGCCGCAGGTAACATAAAGCTCCCCACTTTAAAGCAGACACTGGAATTTGCAAGTCAGGCCGACATGATGGTTAATATAGAACTCAAAACGCAGCCCAACGTGACGACAGAACTGGTAGAGATGGTTGTCAAACTGGTCGAAGTCACGAACATGGAGCATCAGGTTCTGATTTCATCATTTGAGCATGAGCAGTTAAGGAAAGTACGTCAACTCACAAAAATCATCGCCATTGCCGTTTTGACGAGTGATCGAATTGAAAATCTAAATAACTACCTGCAATTACTCGACGCTACGGCTTACCATCCCAATTGCTATTGTGTTCAGGACGCAACGGGAATCCGCAAATTAAATCTGGACGACATTACCCTTGTTTGTGAAGGCGGTCGCAATGTTAATGGTTGGACGTGTAACAATAAGGACGATATGCGCCAACTGATTGCAGCCGGGGTTACCGGTTTGATTTCCGACTTTCCCAATCGGGTGCAAGACGTTCTGTTGTCGTATTGACGATCCAAAAGATTTCGAATCATGAACCCGGAAAAAAATCTTAAAACCTATTCACCACGAAGACACGAAGGACACGAAGCTTTTCCTGGTGATAAGTGAGGGATTATTAATCACTTGTTTAACCGTTTTCGTGCTTGGTATTATGCAAAAAAAGAAAAAGCGGCGGCAAGATTGCCTTGCCGCCGCTTTTTCAGATTGGCCCAATTGCTGGGTATTAAGCCTATAAAGTTCAGGCTTTTTTATTGAGACGTAAAAAACCCATAAATCCCATCAGCGCAGAACCAAACAACCATACCGCACCCGGCACAGGCACTGCGGCTACGTTAATGTCGTCATAAAAAGTACCGCTTGCGAGAACGATATCCTTAACACCCAACACAGGCGTTAACAACGAAACGATTGCGAGCGGGTTGTTGTACTGAGAATAGACCAAATCATAAAGCGTATTTCCGGAGGCGTCCAGAAACAGGATGTCTGTTGGGCTGGTATTGCCATAAGTACTATTGGGGAGTGTAAACGAAAAACTTCCAATATCCATTGCCGAAGCAAAGCCCATTAGAACGGGTTGAGCACGGGCATCCAGCGCATTTTGACCGCTAGGCGAAACTCCCCAACCTTGTGCAAAAGTATTTTCTGCTGTGACTGGGTGCGTATTATCGATCTGCCAATGCTCAGATCCAACAATAGCAATGCCATCACCATCCAGAGTTGGTAAAAAAGCCGCATTGTTAAAAGTAATGCCCAAGGCGTTAGCTGATAGATCTAAATTGGCATTTGCACCGGCAGCCAGTCTGTCAAAGTTAATGGTAGAAGCCAGAGTTGGTTGAGCCAGCGTTAAACCAACTACCAAACCTATTAACGCTTTTTTGTTTTTAACGTAATTAAACATTTTATAATATCTCCAAAAAGAGGGCAGAAGATCTGCCCTCAATTACTAAAGTAGCAACTTATTTAGTGGTGCCGCCAACAACTGCTTTCATGACTGCAAAGAACACGTCAGTGTTGTCGAGAGTACCGCCCAGTTCACCAGCGCCACGACCATAAGCTGTTAACGGAATGTCACCACCTGTGTGAACGGCTTGTGCACCGGGAACCTGACCTGTTACGAAGTAACCGTCGTTTTGTTGGAGAGGACGAGTGGCAGCAGTATCAAAAAGATTATTGCGCGGATAAGCATTAAGCGGAGCAAAATTGATGCCTGGTTGTTGAGTATCGTTGCTTGGATACGAACGAGTGCGGAAGTTTTCATAATGATCTGCACCCGCACCGTATCCTATTAGCAACTTGTTGTCTGGATCCCAAACACTTGGGTAGCCATCGGCAGCAATAGTGTATTTAGGGAAACCGGCTGCAGCGTAAGTACCAACAACATTGTTACGAAGTTTAGGTTGACCATTAGCATCAAGCGTATTACCACTTGCTACAATCTCAGCCTGCAAAGCAGTATCAGATTTTGTCGATGCACCAATAATAGCGGCACCTGAACATTCGTGATCGGCAGTGACGTAAACCAGGGTATCAGGATGTGGATTACCGGCAAAATCACCGGTACCATCAACATAATCTTTCGCTTTTTGTACCGCTTTATCAAATTCAATGGTATCAACCATAAAACGGGTGCTGTCCATTTCATGCGCTTGCTTGTCAATTGAAGCGCCTTCTACCATCAACACAAAACCGTTGGGGCTATTGGCATCCAAAACGTGCATCGCTTTGCTTGCCATTTCATCCAACATCGGTTGATCAGGAAAGCCGTAATCCTGAACGATGGTAGTGGCGGCTGAAGCCGTCGGGAAAACACCACGACGTCCATCCATCTTGTCTTTGGCAATATTCATATTGGACAACGAGAACAAACCCAACAATTTTGCTGGCGTACCGGCATTGGCTAGGGCAGTGTGATCGGCTGCATAAGTCCAACCCGCTGTTTGAAAGTCGGCAATCAAGTTACGAGAGGTATCGATAGCGCCGGCTGCGGCATTCCAGCCCGCTTGAATATCTGCCGGTAAGGTATAGTCAGAAGCAACAGCGCGAGCCGAACCAGTGAATGACGTACCACCATGACCATTATCGAAAGCAGTACCACTTGGAAGAAACCATTTACGGCCTCCGCCCATCAACACAGTCAGATTAGTTCTGGAAGCATCATCCAGAAATTGGTCAACAATACCCGTGCCGTTACCACGAGCTGAAGTATGAATTGCATTAGCGGCAGGCGTTGCGTCAAATACGTCGGCAGTAGTCACGATACCCAGTTTTTTGCCTTGAGTACGCGCCAAAAATTCAGACATATATTCCATGCGTGGACCGTCAAATGCAGCAGTCGTATCATCCGGCCATACACCTTCCTGCCCTGAGTTAGCTTTGTTGCCGGTAACGTAATTGGCCATGCCGGGTGCAGAGTCAGTCACTTGTGTATCCAACGATGCGGTCATAATCATGGCCGTATTGGTAAAGCTATCCATAGCCAGTTTTTTGTTGGCTTTGCCTTGTGCGTAACCATTTTGAACAATACGTGCCGCAGTCCGGTGACTTGCACCCATACCGTCACCCAGCATGATGATGACATTTTTAACTTTACGACCGGCTTGAGTAATACCGACCACTTCAAAACTACCGGTGGCGGTAACGGTTGTGTTATCACTTTGAGTGGCAACAGCGGTTAACGTACGGATACCTGAAACCGAACTGGAATAGCCGCGAACTGAAGCGACGACAGCGTTAGCAACTGGCGTAGCTGCTGTAGTAAGCGTTGTAGCTGGAACCAGTGAGGTTACAACGCCCGCAACAGGCGCGGCATTAGCGACACCCACCGAAGCACTGTCAACAAAAAATTCAACTTTAGTGATGGTCTTTCCAGCGTCTGGACGCACGGTTGTTTGTAGATCAAAACGCTGACCCTGAATAAAACGGGAAATCATCGGGCTTGAAGTAGCGCCATTAGTCGCAAATAACTGGCTGGGTGGTGTCAAACGACTGATGGTAAGAGCGCTGGCACAATCAGTACCGGTAGCAAGAATGCCGGCAATAACAAAGCCCGACAGAGGGTTACGATTTTTCATGGGTATTCCTGATTTGATGGTTTAAGGATTTTAACGTTGATAAAAAATATCCCTATCGATGCTGCAATGCTCCTAAATAAATAAATAACTTGATGATACAAAACGGCTAAAATTTTCCGGCGTTAACGCTGACTGACGACTGCCTTGTTCTCATCTTCTGACTCCACCGCACCTTGGGCAGGTGTCTGGTCCAGCAGTAGCCGGACATAAGAAATGCGCCCGTTGCTCTCGTCCTTCGCGCCAAGCTGTAAGGTGCCGACCAGATCCCATGCGCCTGGGCGAAATGCCAAAATTTTTGCTGAATCTTCTGAAGGCATGTGTACGAACACGGTCGCCCCTGGCAAGTCGTCGGACGGGCCATCTTCTTTTTCCGGAATATTGACAGGTACCAGGGTCACCATAAAAATGCCGGCTACAGGTTCTTCGGCTTTAACCATAAAGCCCTGAAGATGAACACGTTTATCTTTAAGGCTTAGCAGCTTAGCCGTTGGCTCCAGCCCGTTTGGGCCTATAGGTAACTTATAAAATTCGCGAAAACTTAACTCGGTTGCGCCTTGCATAGCGGCATTCGCTTTAATTTCATTCTTGGGTGCCTGGGCTGCACATCCAAAAATAAATAACGATATGACTAATACGGAAAAACTTAACTTTTTGATTAACATTGAATAAAACTCTTTTGTCGCCAGGTTGCTATTAACCCGCAACAAAAAAACGCAGCGGGTTAAACGGATTGGATTATTAGCAAATGAATTCTTTTGATTTGCTTAAAAATAGAATAACGTCCCAATACGAAATTTAGGTGACAACTCTATTAAGGTTTGATGACATGTAATACATCTTTTTTAATTATTGGTTTTTGTGTTGCCCATCCGGTCGCTTTAGATAAATTTCCAAGCATAAACGTTATGGCAAACTAAAGGCAGCAATAAATGGCTTTAACTGTTGATGGGCTCTTCAATGAGATAAGCAGACTGACCTGTTATTAAAAAAGGAGGTTCGGCAGAAAGCTGATGTGGGGAAAACCAAAATGACAGTTGTCATACGATTTTATTTTCTAAATTCAAAAAAGCCGATATATTGCTTAATCAACTCAATAATTTTATTTATGCAAATATTAAAAGACAAGCATGTCCTTATCGTGGGTGCTACCGGCAGCATTGGTAGCCGAACCGCGCAGTTGTTGGCCGGTAGCGGAGCCAAGCTGTTTTTAGCCGGTAGAAACACAAAAAAACTACAGGCGGGTGCCGCTTCTTGTAAAGTATCGCCTGAACGCTGTTTTGCTTTGGATGACTCCCAACTAGGTTCTATAAACGAACTGAAAGAAAGCTATTTTAAGCAATTTCCTGCCATTGATATTTTGATTAATGCTGCCGGTATCGGCATCATCAAATCAATGGATACGCTGGATGAAACTGATTTTTTAAATACGTTGAATGCTAATTTGGTGATGCCTTTCTTGCTGATGAAAGCATTTTTACCCGCCATGAAAGCAACCAAAACAGGCCTTATCATCAATATTCCCGGTGTATTGGGCAAGGTGTCCATGACCGGTGCAGCGGCTTATTGCGCCAGCAAATACGGACTGGTTGGCATGATGCAAAGCATACGGGAAGAAGTAAAACGCACCGACATTCGTATCACCAATTTATTTCTCGGCGGTGTGGACTCTGCTTTTTGGGATACCATTGACCTGAAAGTGCAACGGGAAAAAATGATTCAAGCTGACGAAGCCGCCAAAGCCATCTGGTTTTTATGTCAACAACCGGGTAGTGGTGTCGTGAGTGAGATGGTACTACAGCCTTTTAATCACCAGGCTATTTGATAAGTTTTACTGACACTCAAGCGATTTCCTGCAAAGCAGGACGTTTGAGTGCCATTGATAGTTAACACCGCGCACGGTTATTTATCTTAGGCAACTAGCAATAAATAAGCCCCACTTTAGTGCCTCCACACACTTAACTTAATGGCAGTGACGTATCTGACACCTTGTCAGTTTGGAATACAAACCTAGGTTTGTATTCCGGCTTTTAGGTAACTTACAATAAATAAGCCCCAACTTTATTGTCTCCACACGTTTTGTATACAGCATTGTAGAAATCATTTATTCAGTCGGTGATGCCCCAGAGTCAGGCAATGATTGGGGGTATTTATTGCGAGTTAGCTTATTGACGTTCACGTTGTCCGTATTGATATTTAAACTTGCGCTTTAACAAACCAGCCGGATCATCCGGGATTCTTTTGAGCCATTGTTCATTGGCTTGCTGCTCTTCATCTGAAGGCTTTGCGTCGGCAGCTGTGGGTTTAGGTTGTTCTTTACTTTCATCTTTTTTCTGTTCGGCTTGTTTAGCTTGTTCAGTATCCGGTTTTTTTTCTTCCTGCTTCTTTTGTTGCTCTTTATCTTCTTCCGCCTTCTGTTCCTCTGCTTTTTGCTGTTCCGATTTCTTCTCGTCTGACTGTTCGGGTTTTTGTTCAGCGGCTTTTTGTTCTTCCGATTTTTCTGATTTATCATCCGCCTTTTTTGGATCGGAATTTTCTTTGGACTGTTGTTGCTTGTCGTCCTGTTTTTTATCTTGCGGCTTTTGTTCCTGCTTTTGTTTTTCCAGTTCTTTTTCTACCAGCGCTTTATTGTATTTGGCATCGGCGTCATCAGGATTTAGGGTCAGCGCTTTTTCGTAGGCTTTTACAGCTTCTTCCAACTGGCCTGATTGTGCCAGTGCATTGCCCTGATTGTAAGCACTTAAAGCGGTCTGATTAACTTTCAGGCTATCCAATGCTTTGTCATACTCGCCTGCTTTGTAGTGTGCTGCCGCTTTCCAGTCAGGATTTTTAAATAAATTTGCCGCTTGCTCAAATTGATTGTTTTTGTAAGCCTGTTGCGCCTGCTGATCTTTGTTCTGCCATAAATCCTGCCATTCAAAGGCATAACTGTTTTTAGGCAGCGGTAATAACAGCAACAAACCAATACATAACAAACCTTTTCTAAAACTCAATGCCGCCAAGGGCAAAACCAGTAATAATAACCAAGGCCCTTTGTCTTCCCACTGATCCAGCAATAAATTTTTGTTTTCCTTGCCTTCCTGTTGCACCGGCTTATCTACGGCTGATAACAGGGTTTGAATATCCGCGTCATTGGCCGTTATGGTTTGATAAACGCCCTTGCCTGCCTGTGCCAGCTTTGCCAATGCACCGGCATCCAACTTGGGAACGACAATAGTGCCTTGCTCATCTTTCAAAAAACCGCCCTCAGGCAGGGCGACCGGTGCACCATCCGTGGTGCCCACGCCCAATATTGACAAGGTATAGTTATCAAGTGCTTTTACCGTAGCCAGTGTTTTATCATTATCAACGCTATCGGTCACCAACACTATCTGACCCTTTTGCAGCCCTGCTTGCTTAAACAATTCAACCGCTTTTTCCAGCACAATGCCGGTATTATTGCCTTCACTGGGCATAATATCGGTAGTCAGCGCAGATAATTGACTATCGATAGTTTCAGTATCATCAGTCAACGGAGTAACGGTAAACGCATCACCCGCATAAACCAGTAATGCCGTCTGACCATCTTTGCGCTGCTTTAAAATATCGGCAATTTTGTAACGTGCCCGAATCAAGCGACTGGGCTTAATATCCTCTGCATCCATAGAGCGCGATAAATCCAGCGCGATCACCAAAGCTGATTCATTTCTAAAAACGGGCGAAGGCAAGCGTTGCCAGGTTGGCCCTGCCAAGGCAATAATCACCAATAAAGCGGCAATGGCACCGGTTGTTAATACCCAGCGACTGGGGTTAACGGCTTTTTCCTGCAATAAAAACGGTAACAATTCCGCATCGCACACTGCCGACCAGTTGCCCTGACTCAGCTTGTTTCTTAACATTAACGTTACAATCACTACAAAAGGAATGATAGCCAGTAACCAGTAAGGCCGGATAAAGTGAAAGTCAGTCAGGTTCATGACAACCTCACGCGCGACAGACCAATAAAGCCGGCTAAACCCAGTGCCAGCGATAAGGGCCAATAATACAATTCACTGCGTGGCCTGAAGTATTGTTTGTCTTTTTCAACGGGTTCAAGCTTATCCAGCAACATATAAATATTATTCAGTTCGTCGGCATTTCTGGCCCGAAAATAACGGCCACCGGTACTTTCAGCGACTTTAACCAAGGTGTTTTCATCCAAATCCCTTGAAGGGTTCACTTTGCGGTTACCAAAAAAACTGCGCACGATCATTTCATCCGCGCCCACGCCGATGGTATATATTTTTAACTGGTTGGCGGCCGCCAGTTCAGCGGCTTTTAAGGGCGAGACTTCGCCAGCGGTATTGGCACCATCCGTTAACAGCACCAAAACACGACTATTCGCCGGTTGATTTTTAAGACGCTTAACCGCCAAACCAATCGCATCGCCGATGGCCGTATTGTCACCCGCAAGTCCGATGACGGATTCATCCAATAAGGTTTGCACGGTTTTTCTGTCAAACGTTAAAGGGGTTTGCAAATACGCCTGCGTACCAAATAATATTAAACCCACCCGGTCACCGACACGCCGGTTAATAAAATCGCTGGCGACCCATTTGATAGCGGTCAGTCGATCGACGGGTTTTTTGTTAATCATAAAATCCTGTTCTTCCATACTGGCCGATAAATCCACAGCCAGCATTAAATCCCGCCCGCTCACACCTTGTTCAATAGGCTCACCCAGCCATTGCGGCCGGGTACAGGCCACAACCAATAAAAACCAGGCGATTGCCGCCAGCAATAACGGCCATTTTTGATCCTGGGACACAGCCTGTGTTTTACCTTCAGAAAAATCATTCAGAAACGGAACTTTTAAAGCCGCCTGTTCCACCGGGTTGTTTGCAGGAACCAGCCAACGAATTAATAAAGGCAAAGGTAAGGCCGTTAACAGCCAGGGCCACTCAAAATGAATCATGATGTTTGTTTTCTTTTCGCGGTTTTGGTTTGGGCGTTAAGCCAGTCTTCACACAGACTGATGAGCTGGGCAATTTCCGGTTCGGTGGGCGGCGAATTTCGATAAGGCGCGGTCGCCAACAACTGACCACAGCCGTCACTAAAAGGCGTACCGGCTACTGATTTATCAAGAAACCCCAACCACTGACGCCCGGTTAAACTAGCTACTTCAGCTCTGGGATTAATACTGATAGCGACACGGCGAATCAGCATGGAAATTTCGCGCAGTTTCTTGCCATTATCCAAGGCAGAATATTGTTTGATGACCGCCAGATTTTTTTTAGCGGTTTTAATAGCCGTTTTGCGGGTCAAGCGCTTATAAAACCAGTACAAGAACACCATCAATAGAGGAATCAAAACAGCCAGTAACCACCAACCGATAGCAGGAGGCCACCAACCGATAGCGTCGGGGAGATGTATGTCTTTAAGGGGAAGTTGAGTGGTTGGCATTTGTTATTTTATTTTATTAAGCATTTATACGTTTTACGCGCAATTTATACTGCATGATGAGGGCATAAATTGCACACTACTCAATTTTGTCTGGAAATATTAACGAAATAAGCTGATTACCGTTTTTACTATAAACGTTAAAATCACTGTCTAAAGTTAAAATCTGGCTTTGTGGGTAAATTTCAGCTAATCGAACGAGGCATCCATCCGCTAATGACATAGGAACATCGCTATACTTTGCCAACAAAAAATTAAGCGGCTGTATTTCATCTTGCAAGCAAAAAGGCAATGATAAAAGACCTTTTTCTAACCATTGCAATAGCAAATTAGACTGTTGATAGCGTCTGAGTAAAAAACAGGCCTCAGAAATTATGGCTTCACACGTCAGTAAAGGCGGCTGAATATCAGCAAACTGTTGGATAGCCCAGCGATGATAATGATCATTTTTATTGATAATGGCAACCAATACACCTGTATCAACAATCACTTGCTGTTTCATTTGCCATAGCCTTTTAAATATTCCGGGTTTGACGATAAATCGCCAGGAGCATTAACGATAACGCCCACATCACCCTGAACCATATCCAAGCAAGATAAATTGTTTTTATTGTCGGCTGTAACTGCCTGATTGTCATCATCGCTTAAGACAATAATTTTTACTTTTTGCCCTTCATGCCAATGCCGATAGGCTTGCGGTAAATGAATAATTCCTTCGTTAAGTTGTGCTTCAAACGCTATGGTTTGCATGAGGATTCCTCGTTATGATTGCCAAACTTTATTTGATTTTTGCGTTTAAGATGAGGGTTCTTTACGGGCATTCTCAATTCTGAACGTGAAATGATCCGTGCGTTAATATCATCTTAAGCATTGCAGGGGGTCTTCTGTGGTACTGCATTGAATAAATGTCAGTCCCCTTTTTTTAGCCAATGATTCCAAGCGCTGCAAACGCCGGGTAAAACGTTGTTGATAATTTAATATCCGCTGTTGATCGCCGGAATCAATCACTACATCACGTTCATCGTCGGTAAATCGATAGCGACCTTTAGCGGGTAAACTGCTTTCCAGCGGATCGTAGATAAAAATCAACACCACCTCACAATGCCCGGACAGCTTTGCTAAATGCGTTTCAGCCTGATCATTGATACCCCGAAAATCACTAATGATATAAACCAGACTGCCCGGATGCGCATGCTGGTTAAGTCTTGCCAAAACCTGCTCCAGCGTAAACGCTTTGCCTTCCGGATTTTGAGGCTTAACCAAGGCATTTAAAAATCGCAATACCGCATGCCTGCCATTTTGCGGCTTTAATTCCCGACACTCTTGCTCCGAAAACAGTTGCCCGCCAATCCGGTCACCGTGATACTCGGCAGTCCACGCCAATAATCCCGCAAGCTTTGCCGCCAACACCGATTTAAACACGCCGCGTGTCGCAAAATGCATGGTCAGGCGATTATCCACAGAAATAAATACCGGCCTTTCACGCTCTTCCCTAAACACCTTGGTATGCGTTTTGCCGGTACGCGCAGTCACTCGCCAATCAATACTGCGAATATCATCGCCAGGTTGATACAAACGGGTTTCATCAAACTCCATACCACGACCTTTAAAACGCGACACATAACCGCCGCTTTGTCGGGAACGAAGTTTAGCCTGCTGCAAATTTAAACCGCTAGCCAGCTTTGCCAAATCAATCAGCGTTTTTAACGAAACAGAAACCAGCTCATGTTTTGATTGGCTGACAGGCTCTGCTTGTTTAGCAAACCGCATCAAGGTACAGCAACCCTGGAAATGAGTTCTTTAATAAAATGATCCGTAGTAATGCCTTCGGCTTCGGCTTCGTAAGATAAAATCAAACGATGCCTTAAGACATCAAAAGCCATTTCCTGAATATCTTCGGGGCTTACAAAATCCCGTTGTGACAACCAGGCTTTGGCTCTGGAGCAGCGATCCAGGGCAATGCTGGCTCTTGGACTGGCGCCATATTGCAGCCAGGATGCAAGGTCTTGTCCATACGCACCGGGGTTTCGGGTTGCCAGGATAATTTGCAGCAGATAATCTTCAAGACTTTCCGCCATAAAAATATCCAGCACTTCATTACGGGCATCGAACAAGGTACTTTGGCTAATCGGTTCAAATTTATCCGTGCTTTTTAAGGACTCAGAACGCGCTTCTGCTCGGGCCAAATGCAAAATGCTTTTTTCATGCTCGGCTTTGGGATAATCCACTTTGACATGCAGTAGAAAACGATCCAGTTGCGCTTCAGGTAACGGATAGGTGCCTTCCTGTTCAATAGGATTTTGTGTTGCCATCACCATAAACAACTTGGGCAAGGGATAAGTCGCCTGACCCACGGTTATTTGGCGCTCCCCCATGGCTTCCAGTAACGCCGCCTGCACTTTTGCGGGCGAACGGTTAATCTCGTCAGCCAATATCAAATTATGAAACAGCGGGCCTTTTTGAAATTCAAATGTGCCTTGCTGGGGACGATAAATTTCGGTGCCCGTTAAATCTGCGGGTAATAAATCGGGGGTAAACTGCACGCGATGAAAATCGCAGTGGATACCTTTGCTTAAGACGTTGATGGCTCTGGTTTTGGCCAGTCCAGGTGCGCCTTCAACCAGAATATGACCATCAGCCAACAAGCCGATAAGCATCCTTTCAACAAGGACATCCTGGCCAATAATTTCCTGATTAATATAATTTTTTAACTTGATTAACAGGGCTTGGGTAGTGTCTTTAGTCATTTTTGTTTTGCTGATAAGTTCTGACATGATAATAGTTATTTGTTAATCCATAGTACCAGAGCGTTACACCTGAAATATTTTATCCCGCTTACCGAAAAGTCCGCTTAAAACGGCTCCCGGTTGCTTACGCAATCTTATAAACCATCTTTTTACGAAAAGGTTGCCTATTCTAACCGGATATGAGCCGTGACTTGTCATTAATTAAGAAGTAAATCCACAAAAAACCGTAAAAAATTATCACCACGAAGACATGACGTTTTTATTCTTGTCTTCGTGGTTAATCAATCACTATTAATAGCCTGTGTCATAATAACCGCAATCGTTAACCATTTCAAAACCAACAAAATGCCCCTTTATAAAACGCAGCCAGATTCGTCAAGCACGTTACCCGCCGGCATACCTTATATTGTAGGCAATGAAGCGGCCGAACGCTTTAGCTATTACGGCATGAGGGCCATATTAGTGGTTTTTATGACACAGTACCTGATGAACTCATCCGGTCAACTGGATGTTATGTCAGAAAATGAAGCGCAGGGCTATTTTCATTTGTTTGTATCGACGGTGTATTTTATGCCGTTGTTTGGGGCGTTATTGGCTGATGGTCTGTTGGGAAAATATCAAACCATTATTTTTTTATCGCTGATTTATTGCCTGGGTCATTTTGCCCTGGCAATTGATAACACCCGCATGGGCTTGTTAATTGGGCAAGGCCTGATTGCTCTGGGTGCAGGCGGCATAAAACCCTGTGTTTCAGCGCACATTGGCGACCAGTTTGGCATTGCCAATCGGCATCTAATGACCAAAGTGTTTAGCTGGTTTTATTTTGCCATCAATTTTGGCGCCTTTACCGCCATGTTGATTATTCCCTGGTTACTGGATCACTATGGTTCTGCGGTCGCTTTTGCGGTTCCGGGTTTGTTAATGCTGATGGCAACCGTTACTTTTTGGTCTGGACGGTATCGCTTTGTGCATATTCAGCCAGCCGGCATTAATTTTATTAAAGAAATGTTCAGTCAAGTCGGCCTAAAAAGCCTAGGTAAGCTGGCCTCTATTTATGCCTTTATTGCCGTATTCTGGGCCTTGTTTGACCAAACCGGCTCCTCCTGGATTGTGCAGGCGCAAAAAATGGATCGCAGTGTGTTTGGTTTTGAACTGCTGCCCTCACAAATTCAGGCCGCCAACCCCCTGCTGATCATGTTCCTGGTGCCGTTGTTTTCATACTGTGTTTATCCGTTTTTAAACCGGTTTTTTATATTAACGGCCTTAAGAAAAATGACCATCGGTTTATTTAGTGTCTGAACGAAAAAGCCGATTTTGAAAAAAAACCACGCAAATTCCA
>JBAXXH010000043.1:0-26980 GCA_037127995.1 Methylococcaceae bacterium
TAAATGTTGGGTACAAGAACCGTATTTCTGAAGCCGGTCGGGGTTTGCAACCCCGTTATTCACGTTTTGAACGTTATTGAAGGCTTTAAACGTTTCGGTCCGGGTTGCAAACCCCAACCGGCATTGTTGAATGCTTTATTATTCAATTATTAGATTTATTTATCGAATAATATCGTTTTTACGGAGGTGTTGCTATTGGTAGCATGTAGGCAACTTAAATATTTGAGTAAACTATTATGACTCCTCAACAAAAAAAGCTGTTTTCTGGCGTTTTATTCAGCGCATTGGGTTTAAGCAGTATCGCAGCCCATGCGACTAACGGCTATTTTGCCCATGGTTACGGTGCACGAAGCAAGGCGATGGCGGGTACCGGTGTGGCCTTTTCTCAAGATGCCGTCGCTGGCGCACTTAATCCGGCCGGTCTGGTTTATGTCGGAACCCGTCTGGATGTGGAGGTGGAATTATTTAGTCCGCTTCGTCAATATACCGTGCAGGGCGGACCAACGCCAACATCGACATTTCCACTCGCTACTGGCACAGTAGAAAGTCAAAGTGATGTTTTTGTCGTGCCCACGGTGGGCTGGAGTTATAAAATCGATAACAAGCAGAGTGTTGGCGTCACGCTTTATGGTAATGGAGGGATGAATACCGACTATCCCGTCACGCCCAGTCCGTCACCAAACTGCCCGCAGGGAGGTACTTTCTGTGCCGGTTTCACCGGGGTGGATTTGTCTCAAGCCTTTCTGGTCGGCAGTTACGCTCACTCCTTTGCGGATGGTCGTTATGCCTTGGGTATTTCGCCCATCTTTGCAATGCAGACTTTTAAAGCCAATGGACTGGCAAATTTTGCCGGTTATTCCAGTGATTCCCAACATCTGTCCAATGCGGGTCGGGACTATTCTTATGGAGCCGGTTTTAGAGTGGGTGGACAGGCCGAGTTAATACCGGGAGTCCGCTTGGGTGCGGCCTATAAAAGCCGTATTTATATGACCAAATTGACTAGTTACAGTGGACTATTTGCCGACCAAGGCGGTTTTGATATTCCGGACAGCTTTAATGTCGGGCTGTCTTGGGCCATTAACAAAGCGCTAACGACTGCTTTTGATGTCGAACAGATTCGTTACAGTCAGGTTAATTCGGTCGGCGATCCACTGTTGCCGCTTACGGCTGGCAGTTTAGGTACCCATACTGGCCCCGGTTTCGGCTGGCGGGATATGACTATCTACAAACTGGGTGCGCAATGGCAACAAAGCGAAAAATTGATTTTGCGTGGCGGCGTAAGTTATGGACAGCAACCTGTTGATAGCTCGCAAGTGTTGTTTAATATTCTGGCACCGGGCGTTCAGGAGTGGCATTTAACCACCGGTTTTAGTTATGCTTTCACCAATCAGGATGAGCTTAGTTTTGCTTTCATGTATTCGCCCCCCAAGACTGTGAATGGGCCAAATCCCTTGAGCTCAGGACAGACTATTGAATTACAAATGTATCAATTTTCCGGACAATTCGCATGGTCGCGGCGTTTCTGATTTAATAGACCGTTTTTTACAAGAGATCCTTAACGATGACTTACCTAACCGTTTTATCAGCATTAGGCGGTGGTGCTTTAATTGGTCTTGCTTCGGCATGGCTGCTGTTTTTTCATAACCGTACTGCCGGTATTTCCGGTATTGCCGTCGGCATTTTACCGCCTTTTCAGCAAGATATTGGTTGGCGGTTATGGTTTTTGGCTGGACTGGTTATCAGTGCACCGTTATGGAAGTTGTTTGGCGGCAGCGTACACATCCAGATTGATACACCGTTAATTGTCTTGGCCAGCGCCGGCTTATTGGTGGGATATGGCACCCGTCTTGGCGGGGGCTGCACCAGCGGTCACGGTATTTGTGGCAATGCGCGATTATCGGTGCGCTCCATCGTGGCAACCCTACTCTTTATGACCACGGCCGTCATTACGGTATTTATCGTGCGTCATGGTTTTTAAGGCAGTATCAATGAATTCAAACTTTTCAACGTTTATTAGCGGTCTGCTTTTCGGACTGGGCTTGGTAATGGCGCAAATGACCAACCCTGTCAAAGTGCTGGGTTTTCTGGATGTCGCAGGCAATTGGGATCCAACACTCGCACTGGTGATGGTCGGTGCGCTGTTAACCTTGGGTATCTTGCAATGGTTTATGCGCAAGCGCCTTAAACAAACTCAGGACACCGATCGGGACTTATTGGTCAGCCCAAAAGCAAAAATAGATGCAAAATTAATCGCGGGTTCTGCGGTATTTGGCATAGGTTGGGGCTTGTCCGGCTTTTGCCCCGGCCCTGCGCTGGTTGGCTTGACGTCTGGCTTGGTTGGTAGTTATGTGTTTGTCGGCGCGATGTTTATAGGGTTTTTTGTGTTTAACCGGTTACACCGCGACCGTTAATTTTTTTGATGGCAGGCACGCCCCGCAGCAAAATCACGGTAGCTTGATCAGCTTCATTACCCGCATAATCTATCTTTCTAGGTCATCAACGCTGTGTGTACTATACTTTGCCAGGTATTTTAGCCGGTGCGAAGCGCATCAACCGGTAAAGTTTAAAAGCCGACACGGGTGCGTTTCTGCCTTAATATCGCAATGATCCTGGTTGCTGTGGATGCGAAGGTTGTGTTTATAGCATGTGTTAACAAAAAAAAGGAAAAATAGATGTTTAAAATTTTGACCTATAACAATATATCACGAGCTGGACTGGACAGGCTTCCCGGTGAGCGTTACCAAGTTTCATCACACATCGATAACCCCGATGCCATTTTGCTGCGATCATTTGATCTGCATGATCGGCCGATTCCCGAATCTCTTAAAGCTGTGGGTCGTGCTGGTGCAGGCGTCAATAATATTCCTGTCGCAGAATATACCAAGCGAGGCATTCCGGTATTTAATGCCCCCGGAGCCAATTCAAATGCAGTGGCAGAATTAGCCATTGCGGGGATGCTGTTGGCGGCCAGAAATATTGTGCCGGCAATAAAATTCATCCACGGTCTGGAAGGGGACGAAGCCGGCATCAACGAACAAATCGAGAAGAACAAAAAATATTTCGCGGGTTTTGAGGTATCGGGCAAGACCTTGGGGGTGTTGGGCTTGGGCGCAATCGGGGTAAAAGTAACCAATTCGGCGGCCGCTTTGGGCTTAAACACCATTGGCTTCGATCCGTTTATGTCTCTGGAAAGTGCCTGGAAACTTAACGCAGCCACCGTACCGGCAACCAGTATCGATGACTTGGTTTCGCGTGCAGATTTTATCAGCCTGCATATTCCACTGAATGATAAAACCAAAAATTTGTTCAGCAAAGAGCATATAGAGCACATCAAAAAAGGGGCGACATTACTTAACTTTTCCCGTGCGGGTGTTGTGGATGAATTGGCTGTGCTTGAGGCTTTGGACGCGGGTGCTTTGCATGCTTATGTCTGTGATTTTCCAACGCCCGCTTTGATAAACCATCCTCGGGCTATCGTACTGCCTCATTTGGGCGCTTCCACAGAAGAAGCCGAAGACAATTGTGCGGCAATGGTGGCAGACCAGGTACGGGAATTCTTGGAACATGGCTCCATCCGTAATTCTGTAAATTTTCCGGAAGTCGTTGTTACCCCCAGCGGTGAGGGCGTCCGCCTTGGCATTGCCAACTTGAATATACCTGGCGTGGTCGGCCATATTTCATCCGTTTTGGGTGAGGCCGGTCTCAATATACTGGATCTGCTGAACAAGTCACGCGGCGATTATGCCTATACGTTGGTGGATATTCATGCAGAAGCGCCTTTTGAAATTTTGGAGCGCATCCGCGCTATTGATGGTGTATTGTCTGTTCGCGTAATTTAATACGTTGGACGGCTGAATTTCGTCGATAAAACACCAAGGCATTAGCAATAATGCTTTATGTAGAATCGATAAACCAATCTACATGTTTGACAAAATATAACATGTAGAGTATTTTAACCAAAATTGCAAGCTGACCGGACAACCGGAAGCCAGTGAGCCCGGAAGGGCCGCTGGCTTTTTTTTTACCCAAAATTGGGCTATTCAATCAGCTAGGCAATTAAATTACAGGAGACTGTTATGGCACATTGGTACGAAGACAATTCTCACTCCATAGGCAATACGCCTTTGGTACGGCTCAATCGCATCACCGATGGAGCCTCAGCGACCGTGCTGGCAAAAATTGAAGGGCGTAACCCTGCTTATTCAGTCAAGTGCCGGATTGGTGCGGCGATGATCTGGGATGCCGAGCAACGTGGATTACTGGGATCCGGCAAGGAGCTCGTTGAGCCTACCAGCGGCAACACCGGTATTGCCCTGGCTTTTGTTGCGGCAGCGCGCGGCACACCCTTGACGTTAACCATGCCGGAAACCATGAGCGTGGAGCGTCGTAAGTTGTTGATTGCCTACGGTGCCAAACTGGTCTTAACGGAAGGTGCTAAAGGTATGAGCGGCGCTATTGCCAAAGCCGAAGAAATTGCGGCATCCGATCCCGAACGTTATGTCTTGTTACAGCAATTTAAAAACCCGTCCAATCCTGCTATTCATGAGCAGACCACCGGGCCTGAAATCTGGAACGATACCGATGGCGCGATTGATATTTTGGTGTCAGGCGTTGGTACGGGTGGAACGATTACCGGCGTTTCCCGCTATATCAAACAAACCCAAGGCAAGGCGATTATTTCAATTGCGGTAGAACCGACTGCCAGTCCGGTATTGACCCAGTTTCGTGCCGGCGAGCCACTCCAACCCGGGCCGCACAAGATTCAAGGTATTGGCGCGGGATTTGTCCCCGGCGTGCTCGATCTCTCACTGGTTGATGAAATTGAGCAAGTCAGTAACGAAGAAGCTATTGATTACGCACGCCGTCTTGCCAAGGAAGAAGGCATACTGGCCGGTATTTCCTGCGGTGCAGCGGTTGCCGTGGCAGTCCGTGTTGCCAAGCGACCTGAAAATGCAGGTCTTACCATCGTGGTGGTGTTGCCGGATTCAGGTGAGCGTTATCTAAGCTCGCCTCTGTTTGAAGGTCTTTTTGATGCCAGTGGTTTTGCCGCATGAACGATGCCAGCCATTTAAGTACGAAGTACGATTGGGGTATCGATGCGCTGGTTGCGCAATTGCGTGATTTGCGCGTGCAATCCCTGGAAACTCGAAGCCGACGCGATAAACCACCGAAACTGCCTTCACGAAAAGAGTTACATTTGATATTGGACGGGCTGGGTGCCGTCTTGTTTCCCAATCGTTTGGGGTTGCCCGATCTGAATGACGAAGGTATTGATTACTTTGTGGGTCATACCCTCGAAACTTTACTGCGTAAACTGTATAAGCAAATCAGCCGCGAACTGCACTTTAATTCCGGGCATCAGGGACTTGATCAAGCAACACATGACCACTCTATTGACTTGGCACGTCAGTTTGCCTCGCAATTACCCACGGTAAGAAAGTTGCTTGACACCGATATTCAAGCGGCATTCGAAGGTGATCCCGCTGCAAGAAGCCCTGACGAAGTATTGGTTTGTTATCCGGGCATTACCGCGATTATTCATCATCGACTGGCGCATATTCTTTATCAGTTAGGTGCGCCGCTGGTGGCCCGCGTTATCGCCGAGATTGCTCATTCATCGACAGGCATTGATATTCATCCGGGCGCACAAATCGGCGAGAGTTTTTTTATTGACCACGGTACCGGTGTCGTTATCGGAGAAACTGCGGTGATTGGCCGCCATGTTCGTGTTTATCAAGCAGTCACCTTAGGTGCCAAACGGTTTGAAAAAGATGATAACGGGTTGCTGGTTAAAGGCAATCCACGACATCCTATCGTTGAAGATGATGTTGTGATTTATGCCGGTGCGACGATTTTGGGCCGTATCACCATTGGTCACGGCTCAACCATTGGCGGCAATGTCTGGCTAACCCATAGCGTCCCCCCTAACAGCATTATCTCTCAGGCGCATGTACGCGGCGAGCTGTTCCATGGCGGGGCCGGAATATGACGATTTATGATTTCCCGGGCTTTTGCCCGGAAACTAGGAAACAGGAAGCTCCAGCTTCCAAACATCGGAAGAGGGAGCTTCCAACGCATTAGTTTCCGATCTGGAGATCGGAAAAACTAACTTTTATTATAATAATCAAAATAGGAAAAAGTCATGACCGATATACATGAAGGCACATCACATACCGCACTAGGCGATGTCGCGGCGCGTACATTAGCGAATGCCACCAAAACCGTCCCTATGTTATCAACCATCACCCCCCGGTGGTTGGTTCATTTGATGCAATGGAAGCCTCTTGAGGCCGGTATTTACCGCGTTAACAAAGTCAAGAACGAAAACGAGCTCTTTGTTGATTGTTCAAGTCTTGATGAAAAAGAACTGCCACAAACCTTTGTTGATTACGAAGAATGGGGCAGAGAATACCGCTTGAATGCCGTTAATACCGTACTTGACGTGCATACCCGTATTTCTGATTTATACAGCAGCCCGCATAACCAAATCCATGAACAGCTGCGTTTGACTATTGAAACCATTAAAGAACGCCAAGAAAGCGAATTGATTAACAACGCCGAATATGGCTTGCTTAACAACGTGGCACCTGCGCAGGTAGTACAGCCCGTTAAAGGTGGAAACGGCGCACCGACTCCCGATGATCTGGATGAGCTTATTTCCCGTGTCTGGAAAGAACCTGCGTTTTTCCTGGCCCATCCCAAGACTATTGCCGCGTTTGGCCGTGAATGTACCTTCCGTGGCGTACCGCCTGCAATCGTCACGCTGTTTGGTTCGCAGTTTTTGACGTGGCGCGGCTTGCCTTTGATCCCTTCTGACAAAGTCAGAATTGTTGATGGCAAAAGCAAAATAATATTGTTGCGTACCGGTGAAAGCCGTCAAGGTGTAGTGGGTCTTTATCAACCCAACCTGACCGGCGAACTGAGCATGGGTCTTTCAGTCCGTTTTATGGGCATCAATCACAAAGCGATTGCCTCTTATCTTATCTCGCTGTATTGCTCGCTGGCGGTGCTGACTGATGATGCGCTCGGGGTGCTCGAGAATGTCGAAGTGGGCAAGTACCATGAATACAAGTGAATTTGACCCAGCTAATCTGACGCAACATGGTTTTACAGAAAACTTGGGGTCTGCTTCGCTGCCCGATGAAGCTTATCTGACTCAACTCGCTAACGAGCTATTTTCAGCGTTGCCCTGTGATGGTTCAAGGCTGGGACCGGATGCTTCGGCAGTGCCGGGTGTCCTGTCTTCCAACTTGGCGGGCTTTGGTCAATCGGGCGTAACCGGCGTTATGCCCCAAGGTTTTGGTCAGCCAGGCGAGGCGGAGTTGCGGCAAGTGTTTGCGCCGCGCAGGCCGTCTTTCGAGAGTGTCCCTGATTCGCTCGATACGGGAGCAGTTTTAGGCAATCCGCCTTCTTCATCTAAAGCCCCCGGTTTACCGTCGTCTTTTGCAGGTGTCGACCAGTCAGTGTTGGCGGGGATTTTCTCGCATGACTTTGGCTTGCCCGGACCAGCTGATTTGCAAAATTTGCTGGTTACGCGCCCACCCACAGGAAGCATTATTCCGGCCAGTGTTGATGCGGGTTCAATTCCTGCTGCACCCTCTTCGGCGGCGGTACAGGAATCAAGGGCTGAAACGCAAGCAAATAGCGATAACTCAGTGGAAATGGTTATTTCACCGCTGGTTTTTGAAGCGGAATTGCAAAAACTTTTCGCTGCAAATACAGCGGCTACCGGGAGAATTCCGAATAGTGCGGCGTCCGGATCTAGCCCCGGCCTGCCCTCTTCGTTGGTGCCAACGCCTGGTTTGACCGGCTCCCTGGGTGACCTGGAGGCTTCATTGCCGACGAGTACTTCCCCTCAGGGCTATGGTCTTCCAAGCAACGCGGAGCTGCAAAAGTTGCCGGCTTTGCGTCCGGCTTCCGGAAGCATTAGTCCTGCCAGTGTTGATGCTGATTCAATTCCTGCTTTTCCGTCTTCTTTGGCGGCACAGGAATTAACAGGTGAAGCGCTGGCGGATAGTGACCAATCAGTGGAAACGTATATCTCACCGCAGGTTTTTGAAGCGGAATTGCAAAAACTTTTCGCGGCCAATTCAACGGCAACGGGCAGTCTTCCAAGCAGTGCCGTGGGCAGTTCGATTACCGGCCTTCCGTCTTCGACGGGAACGCAAGGTTTGGCAGGCTCGCTGGATGACTTGGACGCTTCCTTGATTGCCGGTCTGTCAACCGAGGCGTATGGGTTGCAGGGCGAAGCCGCGTTGCTGAAGTTTTTCAAGCCTTTTGCGGTGCCTGCCGGAAGCGCTCCGGAAAGCGTGGGATCGGGTTCATCCTTTTATTTTCTGGATGAATTGAAAAACGGTGGATTTAATGCGCCAGGTCTTGGTTCGGCGCATCCGCCCTTTGATGTCCAGGCGGTCCGGCGGGATTTTCCGATTCTACAAGAACGGGTTAACGGTTATCCGTTAGCCTGGCTGGATAACGCGGCGACCACCCAAAAGCCACAGGTGGTGATTGACCGGGTTTCGTACTTTTATGAGCACGAAAATTCCAACATTCACCGCGCGGCGCATGAGTTGGCGGCACGTGCGACCGATGCGTATGAAAAAGCGCGTGATACGGTTGCACGTTTTCTCAATGCACCGTCTCCCGAGGAGATTATTTTTGTCCGTGGTACCACCGAGGGCATCAATCTGGTTGCGCAAAGTTGGGGCCGGCAAAATCTGGTTGCGGGTGATGAGATCGTCATTACCTGGCTGGAGCATCATGCCAATATCGTGCCGTGGCAACAACTCAGCGAAGTGACCGGGGCGAAGTTACGGGTTGTGCCGGTTGATGATAGCGGTCAGGTGTTATTGGGTGAATATCAGAAGTTGCTGAGTTCCCGTACCAAACTGGTGTCGTTCACGCATGTCTCCAATGCACTCGGTACGGTTACGCCAGCGCAGGAAATCATTGCCATGGCCCATCGTGTTGGCGCTCGGGTTTTGCTGGATGCCGCCCAATCCGTTTCGCACTTGCACGTTGATGTTCAGGCGCTTGATTGTGATTGGTGCGTATTTTCAGGGCACAAAATATTTGGCCCCACCGGAATTGGCGCGGTATATGGCAAGGCAGAATTGCTTGAGTCCATGCCCCCGTGGCAAGGCGGCGGTAACATGATAGAAGATGTCACCTTTGAGAAAACCATCTACCAGCCTGCACCTGCCAAGTTTGAAGCCGGTACCGGCAACATTGCGGATGCAGTAGGCTTGGGCGCGGCGCTTGAATACCTGACCAAAATCGGTGTCCATAACGTCGCGCGTTATGAGCACGAACTGCTGGTTTACGCAATGGATGCGCTGAAGAGCATCCCCGGTTTGCGTTTGATTGGTACGGCGGCGGAAAAAACCAGTGTGCTATCGTTTGTGCTGGCAGGGCACAGCAATCAGGATATTGGTGTCGCATTAAACAAGGCGGGTATTGCTGTACGTACCGGCCATCATTGCGCGCAACCCATCTTGCGTCGTTTTGGCCTGGAAAGTACAGTACGTCCTTCCTTGGCGTTCTATAATACCTATGAAGAAATTGATCGTTTGGTTACTACCGTTAAACAGATTCAGAGCGGCAAAATTGTTTAACAAGTAGTCTGTTGCTGTCTGGCTCCCATACCTGTTATGGGAGCCTTTACGTCTAAATATTTTTACCGTCATAAAACAACAATTGGCCGTCATGTTGTGCCATTGTTCATGACCGGTTAGTTCTGCAAGAATCGCGTTGCCTTCCTTTTTATTCTTTCAATGCCTGCAAAGGCTCAATGTATTTCAAATTAAAGGTTTCAGCTACTGCCGGATAAGTCACCAAACCACGGTAGGTATTAAGGCCATATTGCAAAGCCTGATTTTTACGCACAGCTTCCAGACCTTCATTGGCGAGATGTAGTGTATAGACCGCTGTTTGGTTGTTAAGGGCAAAGGTACTGGTACGAGGAACGGCACCCGGCATGTTGGCAACGCAATAATGCACCACGCCATCGACTTCATAAGTCGGATTGCTATGGGTGGTCGCATGAGTGGTTTCTACACACCCGCCTTGATCGACTGCCACATCAACAATGACAGAGCCTTTATGCATAGTGGGCAACATGTTTCGGGTAATCAGCCAGGGAGCGCGCCCGCCAGGAATTAACACCGCGCCAATCACAAGATCGGCTTCGCAGATAACATCTTCAATATTATATTCATCACTGATGCGCGTTTGTAATTGCCCGCGATAAATATCATCCAGATACTTTAAGCGATCATGGCTAATATCCAGTACCGTGACTTGTGCGCCCAAGCCAACGGCAACCCGTGCGGCATTGGTGCCGACAATACCGGCACCCAGAATAACGACATTAGCGGGAGCGACACCGGGAACACCGCCCATTAATACGACTCGACCCCCATGGGATTTTTGTAGATAGGTTGCACCCACTTGCGTTGCCATGCGCCCGGCAACCTCACTCATGGGTGTTAATAGCGGCAGTTGTCCGGTTCCTGTTTGTACTGTTTCATAAGCGATACCGGTCGTTCCACTGGCTAACAGGGCATCGGTCAAAGGCTTGTCGGAGGCCAGATGCAGATAGGTAAACAGAATTAAATCCGGACGTAGATGCTGATATTCCGAAGCAATGGGCTCTTTTACTTTAACCACCATTTGAGCGGCCCACGCATCTTCTGCGTAAGGCACAATTTCAGCGCCGGCGGACAGGTATTCCTCATCTGAAAGCGAGCTGCCTGCACCCGCTCCAGTCTGTACCAAAACCTGATGGCCGCGTCGCGTCAAGGCTTTAACTGCACCCGGCGTCATTCCGACGCGATTCTCGTTATCTTTAATTTCTTTGGGTAGTCCGATTCGCATGAGTCGCTCCAGATTGTCTAGGGGGATGTTCTGATGTTGATCACTGTTAGGACAGCTTGGTGCGCTGGTCTCACCTATAAAATAACATTATTGGCAGGAAAAATCGAACACGGTTTTTTTTGTGAAATCTACCTTAAGCAATCAACGAACAAAGGTGCGCATCGTTGCAATGCTTCGGTGTTACCGGTCTTGATTGGTAACGACTCAGCAGTTACAAAATAGGGCTACCATCATGGGACAGATAACATCCTTTTGTGGCAGTCGAACACGATAACTTTCCCGGAAGCGGTTATCCATAATGACTGATATTTAGGGCATAACCATCGGGTTTCGAATGGCTTAAATAATCAAACGGGATGGCACTGTAGTAGCTGCCCTCCACCAGTTCAAAGCCGGTATTGCGGGCTAATAAATCAGATTTTTTCTCATCGACCTGTTGCAGGATACTTTGTCCGCCCACTGAAGTCACTTGTGCTTTCAGCTGCTGCAATTTTGCCAGCAAGGTCTCATTATGTTCCTGATCCTCCAAATTTCGGGCGGAGGTGCTAACGTAGTTCGGGGATATCTTGGCAATCAAATCAAACGCTTCAGACTCCTGGCCAAGGTAATCAAATTTAAGCGCAATTTGATAGCCTCTGCGTCGATAATTATCAAGGCCATTAAGCAGTTCTTGAAAGTAACGGGCATATTGACTACTAACGGCCAGTACGATGACGACATTTTTGGTTTGCAATCCACACTGTGCTATCACGTCTTCAAAATAGGCACCATGATCCTGTTTAATACCCAGTATGTGGCGGGGATCAACCTCTAAAAACAGGGTTTCTTGCAAATGTGCCAAGGTCAGATAATTAAGCATGTGAACGGTGCGCGACAAGCGATCAAAATTAATAATGGATTCAAAATCAGCGGCCTGCACGGAGTTATTGGCTAGCAGGTTTTCAATTTCGTTTGCATACAGATGCTGGGTTTTATTGGGAACAACCGTAATCTGTGCCTTATAACCTACAATCTCGGTCGGCTTTAGCGTTTGTCGTAACGGGGCAAAAAAACTGTTGATCCGAATCGGGCCGAAAAGACCGCTGACTTTACCTTCTTCCAGAACAAAGGGCCTAAAACTGGAGCGATATTCGCGCCCGAGTCTATCATTAAAATATTCCACTAAATGTTGTAACGGCATACACTTTTCTCCACTTTATTCTTATTCAATAACCCGATTGCAAACTTGCAACATAACGATCATTTGATGTGCCAGTTCTCGCTAACGAAAAAAAAGCGGGCTAATAGCCCGCCATAAAAAACATCCTTGTGAGTCAGGAGGCAAAATTTTAAAGTCCGTTATAAAAAGTCATGGACAAGTAATTCTTCTTATCATTCATTTACAGTTGAGCGTTTTAAAAAAACGGTAACGGTTTTCTTACTCTTGGCAACTAGCTTAATGCAGTTTTTATGATTAATAAAACGATATATTTAGATGTTTATATCTAATATAAAGATAAATCATACTGACGATGCTGCGCATGGTTTATCGCTAAATCCTCCAATTTGAACTGATTAACTGTTATAGTGGGAATTTTTTTAAACCCAATAAAACATAAGGTTAGTTTTAATGAATGTGGCATATACTATTTCGGGTTTTGCGGTCGGGTTATTAGTTGGCGTGACAGGCGTGGGCGGCGGTTCTTTGATGACACCCTTGCTGGTGTTTTTGTTTAACTTCAATCCGGCGGTTGCCGTGGGTACGGATCTTTTATTTGCTGCGATCACCAAAACCTGTGGGGTTTGGGTGCATCACGGCAAACATGGCTCGGTCGACTGGAAAATCGTGGGGTGGATGGCGCTGGGGAGTATCCCCTTTGCAATAACTACCCTATTTGTACTTAAGCATTTTATGGCGATAGGCAAGGAAACAACCGGCACCATTACCTTTACGCTGGGTATTGCACTCGTGTTAACCGCTTGCGCACTGTTTGTCCGTAGTTTTTTATTAAATAGAGCCGCGAAACTTGAGCGTATTGATGATGAACATAGCAACCCCGAGAATGCGGCACGGTTTAAGCACTTGCAAATACCCGCAACCATACTGATTGGTGCGGTTTTAGGTGTGCTGGTTACGCTTTCATCGGTAGGCGCGGGTGCGCTGGGTACGGTGGCACTGTTATTTCTTTATCCCCGGATGACGACACTTAAAATTGTGGGTACTGATTTGGCGCATGCGATTCCGTTAACCGCTGTTGCCGGGATTGGTCACCTAAGTTTAGGCAATGTGGATCTGGTTTTATTAAGCAGTTTGCTGATAGGATCTTTGCCAGGTATTTGGGTGGGTAGTCACCTCAGTGCAAAAATTCCGGAACGGTTTTTACGTCCGGTTTTAGCGACTATTTTGTTGCTGATCGGGCTCAAGTTTATTTTGCAATAACCGCTTAAGCTTGCCCTCCTTTTAAAATCATAACGGTTGAAAAACGGCTGATGAAAAAAATATTGTTTGTGACCAGTGAAGCGCATCCCCTGATTAAAACCGGCGGACTGGCTGATATTTCCGGCAGCTTGCCCAAGGCATTAGCCAGACAGGGGGTCGATGTGCGCCTGATAATGCCCAACTATCAGGCCATCAAAACCACTGAAGAAATTTACTACAAAAGCACGGTGCGGGTAAATAATACCGAGGCACATATTCTTGAGACCCGTCTGCCTGACACTCAAGTGCCGGTATGGCTGGTGGATTGTCCTGAACTCTTTGGTTTTCCGGGTAATCCTTATGTGGATGAACAAGGCAATGCCTGGCCGGATAGCGCCGAACGTTTTGCCCTGTTTTGCCGTGTCGCTGTTGAGGCCGCGATGAACCGGGGTTATTTGGACTGGACGCCCGATATAGTCCATTGTAATGACTGGCAAAGTGGTCTGGTGCCGGCGTTGCTGTCGCTGGAAGCCGGTCGCCCCGCAACGGTGTTTACCCTGCATAACTTGGCTTACCAAGGCCTGTTTCCAAAAGCTACCGCAGACTTGCTCAATCTGCCCAGGCAATTTTGGAGTCCGGCGGGTATTGAATTTAACGGAATGCTGTCCTTTATAAAAGGTGGCTTGGCCTATGCTGATCGTATCACCACCGTTAGCCCGACCTATGCCGAAGAAATTCAGACAGCTGATTATGGCTATGGCCTGGAGGGCTTGTTAAGTTACCGAAAAGAAGCGCTGACCGGAATTATTAACGGAATAGACACCGATCAGTGGAATCCGGAAACGGATACCGCTATTAGTATACCCTATACTATTTTAACATTATCCAAAAAACGGCTCAACAAAACAGCCCTGCAAATCAGACACGCGCTACCGGTTGATGACACCCTGCCGGTATTTGTCCTGATCAGTCGTTTAGTGGAGCAAAAAGGCATCGATATGATAATGGACTGCCTTCCCGAAATGCTGACACTGCCTTTGCAATTTATTTTACTCGGCAAGGGTGAGTCGCGTTTTGAACAGCAGTTAACGACTATTGCCAATAGGCATCCCGATAAAATAGCGGTTACGCTGGGTTATGATGAAACGTTGGCGCATCAGCTTGAAGCCGGTGCCGATGTTTTCCTGATGCCGTCGCGCTTTGAACCTTGCGGCTTAAACCAGTTATACAGTCAACGTTATGGTACGGTTCCCATCGCCAGAAAAACCGGCGGTTTGGCCGATACGGTCATTGATGTGTTGCCGGAAACCTTGAGCAACAAGACTGCAACGGGCTTTGTTTTTAATCAGGCAATGTCCGGATCTTTAATGGAAGCCATTAAGCGTGCACTCATTGTCTATAGTCTGCCTAAAACCTGGAAGCAATTACAAATTAACGGCATGCAAAAAGACTATTCCTGGAATAGCAGCGCTAAAGAGTACCTGGCGTTATACGAACAACTTTGACTGTCCGATAAACCACCCGCTTAACCGGAGGCAACCAGAAGTGGGCGTTTCGCAGACCTGATTTCCAAGCCGGAACCCGGGAATTAGGTCAACCTGTCAAGATAGTTGTTGTCAACCGGACAGGATAATTGTCGCCGAACAATACAATTTTGTATCCCTTTGAATATTTTCGTGCTGTTCGTGTTTTTCGTGGATCAAATGATTTTTCTAGGTTAATAGGCTATGATGACAGCTTATAAACACGCACCGGCACAAAAAAAATACTTAATGACGACTTCCGACCAACAATTGATAGCAACAACCCAAGCTTGGCTAAAATCGTTTGTTATTGACTACAGTATTTGTCCGTTTGCGAAACGTGAAGCAGATCGTGGCAGTATTCATTTTGTCGCCAGCCATGATACGGATCTAGAAGACTGTCTGGCCAATTTAATGCTGGAATGTGATCGCTTGAATAGCGATGCCGGTATTGAAACCACGCTCATTATTTATGACCAGGCTTTTATCTGCTTTGATGATTATCTTGATTTTGTTGAACTTGCTGAAGAATTATTGCTGGTAGAAGACTACGAAGGAATTTACCAGTTGGCCGGCTTTCATCCTGATTATTGTTTTGAAGGTGCCAAACAGGACGATGCGGCTAATTATACCAACCGTTCGCCCTATCCGATGTTGCATTTGTTACGTGAAGCCAGCCTTGAAAAAGCCATTGATGCTTACCCGGATCCAGAGGCTATCCCGGAACGAAATATTAAATTATTGCGTGAACTGGGGCTTGCCAATGTAAAGTCTTTATTGGCTGCGTGTTATCCGGTTAAAATGGATAACTAAGGAATGCGCATGAAATAACTTAGGCATCTTGCTCCTTCTCCCTCTGGGAGAGGGTTGGGGGTGAGGGAATATAAATGGCCAGTTATTTCATGCACGATCCTAAGCGAAGGGGGGTATGACGCTATGCTTTTACACACACGCTAAAAATGACTATCCACTTAATCCGGGGGCACTGATTAGTAATATGCATCTCCGGCACCCTAAAGTTCGCCATACCAGCATCCATGCCGGTGTTGGCTGAAGTTTCTTGTTCCAGCTTAAAGGCGGCCCTAAAAATTATTTATTATCCTTCTTCCACTACACTCTTTTCAGCAGTCGCTGCTGCTTCGGAGGAGGAATCAAAACTTTTTTCAACCAGCTTCCATTTAGAAGAGGTGGAATCAACAACAGCCACTGTATTCTCAGGCTCTGTTTCAGTTTTTTTGTTTAATGCTTCCATAAACGCTACAAACCAATCCTGTTCTTTAATGCCAGCCAGATCCGGATCATTTAGAATTTCGTCGGCTTCCGGCAAAGCACCTCTATCGCGGGCTTTTTCCAGTGCCTTCATGCACTCGTCTTTATTGCCTTGTAAACCATAAATGCAGGCCAAATTATAAGAGGCTGTGCCGGCTTGAATGGCATTGGCTTTTTCAAATTGTTTGCTGGCCAATTCATACAGCGTATCAGCCGGTTTTACTTTTTTAAGCCTGGCCAAATCCATATAAGCCACACCGCCATTAATGGCCGCCCCCAGATAATCGGGATTAATCAGCAGACAAAAAGCAAACTTTTGGATAGCATCCTGATAAATTAGAGCCGCCTCGTCACCGGTTTTGATTTTTGCCTGATGCAATAAAGCAAACCCCCAATTATATAAAGCTTCAGCACGCAGTGGATCATCATGTAAAACATCCGCGTAACCTTGATAAGCAGCTTTAAACAGACCATTTGCGGTACTGCCTTCACTTTTACGTGCCAGCGCAGTTTGCTTTATAGTTGCATTGAGTTTGGATTTTTTGGTGAATGAGTCTAACAGCGACATTGCATTTACTCCTGACTGAGTGGTTATTGGTCAAAATTGTTATAGAATAACAGCTCTACTTCTAACGACACCATTAAATTTAAACCATGAATGCGTCAAACTGTGCCGATATTACCAAGGAAAAAGTAAACCTGGAAACCTCAAAAATTGCCTGGCAAGAATTGCAGCGTTTTTTTGCCAGTGGCACGGCAGTATTTGTTTCAGCCCCGCTGGATTTGGTTGATGTTGCCTATCAGTTTTCTATCGACAATAAAGATCAGGTTGCGCAATGGCTGCAAAGCAATCAAATCGCCCTGGTATCTGATCAACAGGCACTTGAATGGTTGGATTCGGATGCCGTGGTTTGGGCAGTTGTAGTTAAACCCTGGATATTGGTGCAGCAGTAAATCCGCTCATCCTTTAACAAGCATGGGATGAACGGGTTTATTTGTGTTGAACTTTGATGATGTAAATCGACGGCTATCGAGGCGTTATGCTTTGCCTCTTGATCCTGAGCGTCCCTGGCCTCTGGATTCGATACGCTTACTGTCAGACCGTTTGCTGTCAGCTGGTTTTGCGGCACGAGCAGCGGGTTTTTTAGAATGGCGTAAATCTTTTTTGCCAGCAGTCTTATTGGGTGCGTTCTTTTTAGGTGCATCAATCACTTTCAAGGAAACCGGCTCGTAACCGGTATCAACAACACGCGGAATTTGCCGTTTGAGCAGTTTCTCAATTTCCACCAGAGCCCAGGCTTCTTCCGGACAAACCAGCGACAAGGCTTCTCCACTTGAACCGGCGCGGCCGGTACGACCAATACGGTGTATATAATCTTCGGGTACTTGCGGTAAATCAAAATTGACCACATGCGGTAACTCATCAATATCCAACCCGCGTGCCGCAATATCGGTTGCAACCAACACACATACCTTGCCTGTTTTAAAATATTCCAGCGCTTTGTTGCGTGCGCCTTGGGTTTTATCGCCATGCAACGCCGCCGTGCGAATACCGTCTTCAATCAGTTGTTTTTCCAGACGATCAGCGCCATGTTTGGTGCGCACAAATACCAGAACCTGTTTCCAGTTATTGCTGCCGATCAGGTACGACAGCAAGGCACGTTTATGTTCGCGGTCGATGCCATAAACACGCTCTGTTACATTTTCTGCAGTCGCATTTTGCTTGGCAACTTCGACTTCAACAGGATTGTTCAATAACTGTGCGGCCAATGATTTTATGGCATTAGGTACGGTGGCAGAAAATAACAGACTTTGTCGTTTTTTGGGAATCAGCGCCATAATTTGCTTAATATCGGGCATAAAACCCATGTCAAGCATACGATCCGCCTCATCCAGCACCAGTATTTCCACATGAGACAGATTGACATTGCGCTTCAGTACATGGTCAATCAAGCGTCCGGGCGTTGCTACCACGATATCGCAACCGCGTCTTAATTGACGGGTCTGTATGCCAATACTGGCACCGCCCACGATGGCTTCCACATGCAAAGGCAAGTGTGCGCCGTAAGTTTTGACGCTTTCATAGACTTGGGCTGCCAATTCACGGGTGGGTACTAAAATAAGAGCGCGAACAACGTGCGGTTTTTGATGCGGATCATGATTTTCAGCCAGCCGTTGCAATAACGGCAACATAAAACTGGCGGTTTTTCCGGTACCCGTTTGTGCCCCTGCCAATATATCCTTGCCTTGAAGGATCAAGGGAATGGCTTTTTGTTGTATCGGTGTAGGGGTTATATAGCCCTGATCGGCTACAGCTTTAAGGAGTTCCTCGGTTAAACCGAGTTGAGCGAAAGACATTACAAAACCTCTGGTAAAAAAATTCAGTCAATATCAAAGGATAATGCTGATTTTTAAAATGAGTTACAAAGCAACAGTATACGGTAAAACAGCTTACACCTTGAACAGTACTTGTTAATTGAGTGTATCTTGCTTAATAACTGCCTGACTTTCTTTGTAAAAAATAGCTTATTCATTAGCTATTGACTTCAATCATGGAACACGGATGACATGGATTATACGGGTTTCAACGGATTTTATTTTTAGTCGAAAAAGATCTTAAGTTCCTAACAGGTAATATAGGCATAGGATTAAAAAAAGCCCCTTATCCGTGTCCATCTGTTAAATCCGTGTGCCATTTTTTAACGGCTGAGTTGTTACTGATCCTGATTAACTGGCGGGCATTTTAAGGCGAAGTTGGATTTTACTGACTCTCAAACAAGGCGATCATTTCCTCCCTGTTAATCACTTCTTTTTCCTGTAACAAGTTGGCCAGCTTTTCCAGTATCACGCTGTTTGCGGTGATAATTTCTCGGGCGCGTATTTCGCCCTCCCCAACCAGTTCCATTATTTCTGTATCAATGATGCGTGCGGTTTCATCACTGTAATTGCGATATTCAGAGACTTCTGTTTCCAAAAATTGAAGCTGTTGGCGCTTGCCATAAGTCAAAGGCCCCAGCTTTTTGCTCATGCCCAGACTGCAAACCATATTGCGGGCAATGTCGCTGGCTTTTTCAAGATCATTTTGGGCACCGGTTGAGAGGCTACCCAGCACGATTTCTTCCGCCATGCGCCCACCCAGTAAAATCGCTATTTGGTCTTTTAGCTCAGGCTCTGTTGACAGAAACTTTTCTTCTACCGGTAATTGTAAGGTAAAACCCAGTGCTGAAACGCCCCGTGGAATAATGGAAATTTTATGCACGGGCTGTCCTGTGGGCACATGCTCCGCAACCAGTGCGTGACCTGCCTCATGGTAAGCGACACGGCGTTTTTCCTGTGGATTTAAGACGCGATTTTTCTTTTCCGGCCCGGCAAGTATGCGATCAATAGCGGCTTCAAAATCTTCCATTTCAACTTTGTTATGGTCGACCCGAGTGGCCATAATCGCGGCTTCGTTGGCGATATTGGCCAAATCAGCGCCCACCAGTCCCGGTGTGCGTTTTGCAACGACTGCAATATCAATATTTTCAGCCAAGGTCATGGCTTTTGTGTGCAGCTTGAGTATTTCGATACGATCCTGTAAGTCCGGTTTATCCACAACAATCTGGCGGTCGAAACGGCCAGCGCGTAGCAGCGCTTTATCCAGCACTTCGGGGCGATTGGTCGCGGCCATAACCACCACGCCAACCGAGGTATCAAAGCCGTCCATTTCAGTCAGCAATTGGTTTAGTGTTTGCTCCCGTTCATCGTGTCCACCCATTACCACCGGGCCACCGCGAGAGCGACCGATGGCATCCAACTCATCAATAAAGATGATACAGGGAGCTTTGCTGCGTGCCTGTTCAAATAACTCGCGAACGCGGGCAGCGCCGACACCCACAAACAACTCTATAAATTCGGAACCACTGATATTAAAAAACGGTACCTTGGCTTCTCCGGAAACAGCACGGGCCAGCAAGGTTTTTCCGGTACCCGGAGGGCCGACCAGCAATACGCCTTTGGGCATACGCCCGCCCAAGCGCTGAATTTTTTCGGGCGCTTTTAAAAAATCAATGGATTCTTTCAGCTCCTGCTTGGCACTATCAGCACCCGCTACATCAGCAAAGGTAATGTTGGTTTCGGTATCCTGATGGATACGAACTTTATTGCCTAAATTAAGAAAGGACTGCGCTCCGGCAGTCGCTCGACGCATAACCCACGCCCAGATAAGCACAAATATAAACACCGGAATAACCCAGTTAAAAAACAGATTGGTCAGCCAGTTTTCTCCGCTTCTAACGACAAAGTCCACCTTATTCTGCGCCAACATTTGGGCCAGATCATTTTGCCATAAAGGCACCGTCACAAAATGTTTGCCTGACTCTTTCGGATCGTCAGATTTAATAACACCGGTAATAATACGTTCTGTCACTACCGCCTTATCAATCTTGGCTTCCTGAACCAGATTCAGAAATTGGCTATAAGATATTTCATCACGTTGAGCCTCGTTAACACTGCTTAGCAAATACAGTATCACGATTAAAAACAGCGCAAAATAGATAAACCTTTTTTGCTTTAAACCGTTAGGGTTACTATCCAGAGGCTTATTAAGTTCAAGCTCGGGATCCTGCTTAAAGAGCGAACCGAATACCGAGGTCAATAAGTTTTTCAGGTAAACATAGATAGTGTTCAGTAACGTTACCACATACCGAACCATCGTGTTTTGTAGTTTATCCATGGTACTTGCCCCTGCAGGTCGTCATTATGTTTCTGCTACAAAAAAGCCGGCTCTTTACGATTGAACAACCAAGGCAACCTCTTCGCAGCTAATAATGTTTTTGTTGCTTTCAAGTATATAGTTAGCCAATTTGGTAATTGCCTTCCAGTTTGAATAATCACTGACAAACTCACAGGCAACCGCAAATAACTCATCCAGTTTTTGATCTTGCAGCTCTTTGCTTTCAGAAAAACTTTCTATATATTCCCGAGCCAGGACAAGGTCAGAACCGCCGCCATAATTTTCCAGGGAATTTAAATTAACCAATTGCTGATTAAATAATTCATCATCCCTGTTATAAACAAATTTAGCCTCAGTCAATGGCCCGATGAGTAAATTGATAATATCCGCTTCAAAAGCGATAATGTAATCCCTTACCAAAGGTGCCATCGCTTCATTGTGATCCATTAATTTATGCGCCAGACCGTCAACCGTATAAGGTAATGCTTCAATTAAGCGTCCGCCTTCCACTCTTGCAACACTATCATCATGCGTTGCTTCATAGATTAATTCGTCATAAGCTGACACGTCAAACATTTCCTTAAATATTATTTGGAAAAAAATAGGCGGCAAATTTCTGGCTTTGTTATTTAAATAAATGGCAGCGGCATGCCCTGCTTCATGATAGGCAATGCATTGTTTATGCTGCTGCAATCTTTTGTGTCTGCCAATATCGATTATTTTATTACGTTTCATTTTGAATACCATGATTGGAATGTTGAATTAGCTCATCTACTCTTGGCTTTTGCACTCAGTGTAAATTTAAGCAAAGAAATTATTAATGGTGTTGTCACGAATAGGTCATACTAAAAAACCATAACCCTTTTCTTGCAGATTATCATTTATTAAATACAATATGCTTTTGAAGTCTTATAGTAAGCTTGGGTAAATTCATTGTTTTATAAAGGATGAATAAACTACCTTCAGCGTTCTAAAATTTTATAGCAGCCCCCTTAAAATTGTTTGCAGGATTGAGATTGCAGAACAGGTGAGAATGATTCAATACTTAACTCAACTTATCGGCAAGATCAATAATCACTTTGATTGCTTACTTCCTGCTCTGCTTCAAGCCAATCTTCAAGCTCATAGCCATCCTCAAAACCTCTTTTTTCAGCCCTGTAATAAGCATTTTTTGCAACCAATTCCCGAAATTCATCTACCTCAATTTCGCGGTTATCAATATCGTATAATGATTTATCTTCGGTTTTCATTTCCCCTCCCATCATTCGAAAGTGCGGTTAACAGCTTAAGACAGCTTAATAATATTACACACAAAAAGTAATATATCGCTTATAGTGAATTTATCTTTTATGGCAATTTTATTAGAAAGTTATACAATCAATTAAGCCGTTTGTAGTGAACTCTTCAGTTACGCTCAAGGTGAACCATTAATCCCGTCTATTATCATGCTTTAAGCAGGCAACCGAATGTGCAAAGAAACAATTTGAGTATATTGTATAAATAAAAAGAGGCGGTGGACAATACGTATAAATACCTAGTCGAGGTAAATTTTTACGTAGTTCATTCAGAAAACCACACTAACATTGCCCTTCGGAAAAGTGTGAATGTAGCTTGTAGAGAGCTAATCTAAAGGCGGGACAAGCGTTGCAAGGGTGAAAAAACACCCGGTTACTTGAGAAGATACCTGTGTAGGCTCTGAGAAAAAATTTAATTCAAGGCCTCATTTAAGTCATAATGCGTTGCCATCAACATCAAATCAGCGAGACTTTCTGCCTGCATCTTTTCCATAATACGAGCCCTGTGCGCTTCTACGGTACGATTGCTGATATCCAGCATTTTTGCCATGTCTTTATTGGCATAACCTTTGAGGAGCAAGGATAACACTTCTTGCTCCCGCACCGTTAAATAATCCAGGCGGTTTTGTATTTTAATCTGTGCTGCGAGTTGTTTTCTGTCAGTAATGTCTTTTCTTATCGCTTCAGAGATCCGTTCCAACAGTATTTCATTATCAAAGGGCTTTTCCAAAAAATCCACTGCGCCTGCTCTAAATGCTTTTGCCGAATCGGGTATTCTGGCATGACCGCTTATAAATATAATGGGTATGGAAATAGCTCTGGTCACCAGCTCTTCCTGAAGTTCAAGTCCGCTCATAGCTGGCATTCTGACATCCAGTAGCAGACATCCCGGCTGCGTGGGGTTATAGTTATCTAAAAAAGCCTCGGCAGATGCAAAACTTTTGACTTTATGTCCTGTTGATTCAATCATAAGTGTCAGCGAATCACGCACAGCAAATTCATCATCAACCAAATAGACCAAAGCCTCTGATTTATCACTGTTCATTTTATTTTTCTCTTAATCGGTAAGGTAACATAAAAAGTAGTCCCTTCATCTGGCGTGCTGTTGAAATTAAAAACACCCTGATGGGCTTCAATAATGGAGCGACTAATCGATAATCCCATGCCCATACCCGTTGGTTTTGTAGTAAAAAAAGGTGACAATATTTTCTCTTTTAGAGTTTCATCAATGCCTGAGCCGTTGTCTCTTACCTTACAAATAATCTGATCAAGATTCTTCATACGTGTCTGAATCATTATTTTTCTGGGTGTTTTGGGTGGCATGTCTTTTAAGGCATCAATACTGTTTCTCACCAGGTTTAACAAAACCTGTTCAATCTGAATATCGTCAATAGTAACATCTGGAATATTTTTTGCCAGATCAAGTTTCACTTTGATGTTATTTTGTTTAAAATCGTGAGCACATAAACAGACCGCATCCTCGATCAGGGTGTTGAGATCGGTTTCTGTACGATATATTTTTCGGGAGCTGACAAAATCTTTCATCCGGTGAATGATCTGTCCCGCTTTCAGGGCCTGCTGATGAATCTTGAACAAGACTTCACCGAGTTGGTTCAAATCAGGATTTTCGGCTCCAATAAAGCGTAAACAAGCCTGTGTATAATTGGTAATCGCAGTCAACGGCTGATTAACTTCATGAGCAATACCTGAACCCATTTCACCTATCAGACAGAGACGGCTGGCATGAGCGAGTTCTTCCAGATGCTCTTTCTCTTTTTGCTCCTGAAGTTTACGCAAACTTACATCCCGCAAAATGCCGGTAAAATAGTTTTCGCCCTCCATTGAAAATTCTACCAGCGAAATATCCAGCGGTACGACAGAACCATCTTTACATAAACCATCAACCTCACGAATTAAACCTATAACATTAGGCATTTTTGTTTTCAAGTAACTCTTTACATCATGCCCCTGCTTTTTACTTTGGGCTGCGGATATTAATTTACAATAACTACAACCCAGCAACTCTTCCTCACTGTAGCCAAAAATGGTTGTTACTGCCGAATTTATAGAGCGTATGATCCCGGATGCGTCAATAGTGACAATGCCTTCTATTGAGGCATTAAAAATGGCATTGAGCTTGGCTTCCCGTTCCCACAACTGCTGTTTTGAATGATTGAGTTCTTCTATCTTGTGGTTTAAATCCTGATTGCTTTCAATAAGCCTGGAAGTCTGTTCAGCAATCTTTTGTTCCAGCTTTTCATTGAGACAGGAAATGGTTTCCTGGGAGTACTTATATTCAGTAATATCCTGAATTGCCAAGTATATTTGAATATCATTTTTAAAGTTGTTATTGATACTTCCCCGTAGTTCTACGTAAATAAACGGGTCATTTTGTCGGCATAATGATCGAGAACAATCATATAGCCTAAAGCCTTGACATTCAGATTGTTTAGGTACACTATTTTGGGCCACCAGCTTGGCATTAAGAATTTGATTATTTTTCTCGCTAACAAGATCATGGATAAAAAAATAATAATTATCCTGATCTGAGGGATGAATAAACTTTCCCAGCTTCTTGTTTATAAGCGTCTCTTTTGAAGCACTCAATAACCGTATGGCGGCAACATTGGCTTTCTTGATAAGACCTTGCCCATTCAGTGTCAGGTAAGCGACCGGTGACAGATTATAAATCCGTGAAAATTCATCATGAGATGCACTCAGTTCCTGATGCGCTCTCTTAAGCTCTTCATTCTGCAATTCCAGTTCTATCTGATGAATCTGAAATTCAAACATCAGTCTTTCAATATCCGCACCTGACATAGCAACAAGATCACCTCCAAACTTACTGAACATGGCTGCTGATTTTTGTTCAATATTGTCCCTGTGTTTTCTTAGGAATTGTTCCGCTTCTTTTCGGAGAACTTCAGCTTTACCCTTCTCGGTAGATTGAGTGACCATTGCTTATACCATTCTTGGAGGTTGGTAAAATAATTGCTGTTTTTTTATTACCCTGCCCTATTTTAGCAGACCTGTTATCAAGTTTAGCTACAGAAACGGTAAAAGTATGCCGGATGAGCGAAATTAATCAGGAACGTGCATAAAAGCATACTTCCACAAGCGTAATAGCGTAAGTCCCGACACCCATCGACAACCCGGCATCCATTTACCTTACGCTGCGCCAGATTCTTATGCCCTGCTAATTAGCTCGCTGGGTAACATCTTCTATCGCCAACAAAATAAGCGCCGGACTTCCTGGCGATTGTTTCAAAATACGGCCATTGATTATCAGCCGCTTTTTACCAATAGCAGGAAAGCTTACTTCCAGGCAATACTCATCAAAGGCAATATTACTGATTAATGTCTCGGTTAAACAGTTACGCAAGGGAGCACTGTCCCAGGCGGAATTATTGATTGTAAATAAGGATTGCCCCGTCAGATTTTCATTATTAACAGTAAATATCTGGTTAAATGCCGGGTTGGCAGTGAGTATATGCAACTCATCATCCAGCACCAGCAGCGGTTGGGGTACGGTATTAACAATCGCTGTTGTAAGATATGCTGCCTGCGCCGTTTGCTCGGCTTTTTTAAGCCGGCTTATATCAACAAAACTGATTACCAAGCCATCGATCATATTTTCCGCCGTCCGGTAAGGGAGAATACGTAACAGATACCAATCATCATTAACTGTCTGCACTTCGGTGTCCTTGTGAGCCAGGGTTTTTAATACCGTTTTGGCATCATCAATTAAATGGTCATATTTAAGGGTTGAAACCAGATCCTCAAGCGGCCTGCCTACATCAGCCTCAATCAGCTTGATAATAGCGGTCGCTTGCCGGGTAAAACGTTTTATTTTTAAATGACTGTCGAGAAAAATGGTGGCAATATCCGTGCTGTTTAATAGATTTTGCATGTCATCATTGGTATCGGAAAGTGTTTCAATCTTATTTTGCAGCTCGCTGTTAACGCTATTAAGTTCTTCGTTAAGCGATTGCATTTCTTCTTTGGCTGTTTCCAATTCTTCATTAGAACTTTGCAGCTCTTCATTGATTGATTGTAACTCTTCGTTAGAGGACTTAAGCTCTTCATTAGCCGTTTCCAGCTCCTCAATAGTCGTTCTGAGGGATTCCTTGGTAAAGAAAAGCTCCTGTTCAAGCTGCTCTTTTTCATCAGCCTTATTAAACAGAATCGAATCCGTCTTGGTGCTGTCAGCAGGTTGAGCTTTGTTTTCTGTCATCGCGGGGTAAAAAGAGACTACAAAAAAGTCTCTTAGCGCTTCCGGGTCAATTATTTTTTTAAGTTTCAGGTCTACTGTTTCAAAATCACCATTCGTTTTTACCCTAAGTCCGCTACTGATAATTTCTGTTTCGCCTTTTTTGGCCGCTAACCGCAATGATGACACTAAGGGCAAACGCAGACCTTCTCTGGCCATCTCAATAATATTCATGTTTGGCTGCCCCGCTGAAGGCTCAAGATATTTGCCGGTGCGACCATGAATATAAATAATACTGCCCTGCTCATTAATAATTACGCTGACCGGCACAAAACAATTCAATAATAATCGCTCTATTTGACGCGCAAGGTTACTTTCCTGAATTTCAGAACCCGGCATGGTAAGCGGTGCTCGTGAGGACTCCCCTATGCTGGTGGAAAACTGGCCGGGTTTAGACACAAAAAAGGTGGCTCGGGTATTTTTGCGTTGATATATCTTCCATTTCTTGTCAATTGCCAAAAACAGGTTATCAAAATGACCAATGGATTCGGATGAACCCAGGAACAAAATGCCGCCGGGATTCAGTGCATAATGAAACTGCGGAAAAATCTCTTTTTGCAGCTCGGCATTCAGGTAAATCAGTAAATTCAGACACCCAGATCTCTAGGATTTTAAGTCGACCCCACTTTGAATACC
>JBAXXH010000044.1:0-26877 GCA_037127995.1 Methylococcaceae bacterium
ATTGACTGCATCAGCAAGCTTTTTGATTTCGTCGAGTCGGGCAGGCATCCGGTAATTCAGCAACACTCGCTTGTTGTGCCCGCAAAGATGGGGGTTCTCTAATTTGGCTTCCGGAAACCGGATAGGTTTGTTTGATTTCATCATAATTAATACCTGAATCTCAAAGTAGCATTTTAACCATTGCCCATTAGTTTTTATACGTTTTTGGTTCTTTCTGATAAAAGCCGTGCTTAAGGTTTTTTGCATCAGGCGATAGCCAATAATGAATAGACCTTTACGGCGTAGAATTTGCGAATTAGTCCTTTCTCAAAATAATTTCACAAGCTAAATCGTGCTTCCTGATTACAATACCAACAAAGCCCGCTTCGGTAGGTTAAGTCGTTACGAATTAAGATGGTTTTTTGTTTTTATGGGATAATTTAGATTACCTATCCCACATAAAACTGATCATTAAACTAATCGCCATGACTTTTCCAACCATTGAATCCTTTGTCCGCAATGCGCCTTTAGCCCGATTGCAACGCTTGCCGGGCAATACAAGCAATACTATTTTAGCCAAGCTGGAAGGCAATAATCCGGCCGGCTCAGTCAAAGACTTGCCCGCGCTTAGTATGATTAAACATGCCGAAGCCAGGGGCGAGATTAAACCGGGTGACCGCTTGATTGAAGCCACCAGCGGTAATACCGGCATTGCCTTGGCGATGGTGGCCGCTATTAAGGGTTATAAAATGACCTTGATTATGCCCGACAACATGAGCGATGAACGCAAGGCATCAATGAAAGCTTATGGCGCTGAAATTATTCTAACACCCGCAGCGGGCAGTATGGAAGCGGCCATTGATTTGGCAAGGGCAATGGAAGCGGCAGGCCAGGGACGAATTTTGGATCAGTTTGGAAATCCTGATAATCCACTCGCTCATTATGAAAGTACCGGGCCGGAAATTTGGCAGGATACGCAGGGCAAAGTCACTCATTTTGTCAGTTCGATGGGGACTACCGGTACCATTATGGGTACCTCAAAATATCTTAAGGAACAAAATCCGGCGATTCAGATTATTGGCGTGCAACCGGAAGGGGATTCTAAAATTCCCGGCATCCGACGCTGGCCGAAAGAATATCTGCCCAAAATTTATCAAGCGGATCGCGTTGACCGGATTATCGATGTCAATCAACAAGCGGCTGAAACTATCACTCGTGCTTTGGCGGCTGAAGAAGGTATTTTTGCCGGTGTATCATCCGGTGGTGCGGTTTCTGCCGCTTTAAGATTGTCTGAAGAAGTTGAAAATGCAGTGATTGTAGTGATTATTTGTGACCGGGGAGACCGGTATTTATCGACAGGGATTTTTCCTGCTTAAGGTTGTTGAAGATAAGAGTCTGTACAATACCAGTAATATTTACCGTTCGCCGGGTGAGTCAACCTTACTCAGGCGAAGGGTATCAATCTTCTAAAAGTTGGAAACAGAAATAAGCATGGCCAAGAAAAGATCAAGAAAGAAGCAATTGCCTGAAGCGCCGGTTAAAGTCACTATAGAATCCTTAGCCCATGATGGTCGTGGCGTCGCGCATGTCGATGGAAAAGTGATATTTATCGATGAAGCGTTGCCGGGTGAAGAAGTCGAGTTTATTTATACCGACAGCCGTAAAGATTATGCAGAAGGCAAAGTGGTTACTTTGCTAAGTCGGGCGGCTGACAGGGTTGATGCCTTATGCCCTCATTATGGCATCTGCGGCGGATGCAGTTTTCAGCATGTTGAATCGACTGCACAAATCAGAATCAAGCAAGCGTTACTGGCTGAACAATTTAAACGCATTGGCAAAGTTGAGATGCCTGAATTATGGGAACCTTTAGCGGGGCCGCATTGGGGTTATCGCCGCAAAGCACGTATGGGCGTTAAATATGTAGCCAAAAAAAATCGCGTACTGGTGGGTTTTAGAGAAAGACGACACCCCTATTTGGCTGAAATTGACAGTTGTATGGTGATGCATCCGATAGTCGGCACAAAGTTGTTAGCCTTGGGTGAAATGATTGCCGAATTGACCATAAGGGACAAAATTCCCCAGATAGAAGTGGCCATTGGTGATGACCAATGCGTGCTGTCTATTCGTGTGCTGGAACCACCCACCGATGCCGACAAGGAGCTGATGCGGGCTTTTGGTCATGCGCATAATATGAGCTTGTGCCTGCAATCCAAAGGCCCCGACACGATTGTACCGCTGGATGGCGAACCGGAAATCATACCGACTTATGCGTTGCCCGACCAGAATCTGGAATTTAAATTTAAACCCGCCATGTTTACCCAGGTTAATTATGAAATTAACAAGCAAATGATAAACCGGGTGCTGGAGACGTTAAATCTTAATGAAAACGATACTGTGCTGGATTTATTTTGCGGGCTGGGTAATTTTACCTTGCCGATGGCGAAATTTGCCGGACGGGTCGTTGGGGTAGAAGGGGATCAGCCGTTGGTAAATCATGCCAAAGAAAATGCGCGTCATAACGGCATCACCAATGTTGAATTTTATGCCGCCGATTTAAGCAAAGATCTGAGCGATCAACCCTGGGCCAATCAAAAGTATAACAAGATCATGCTGGATCCCTCCAGAGCCGGTGCCTCCGAGGTTTTGCAACATTTTAAAAAATGGCAGCCTGAGCAAATTGTTTATGTGTCCTGTAATCCATCAACGCTCGCTCGTGATGCCGGAATCCTGGTTAATGAATTGGGTTATAAACTGGTTAAAGCCGGAGTAATGGATATGTTTCCACAAACAGGCCATGTGGAATCGATAGCCTTGTTTGAAAAGTAAATAACGCACAAGTACAAAAAAACAGCACGTTGTTTCGATGCTGCAAAGCACCATTGAGGCAACGTGTTTGTTTTGTAGGACGCAATGTTTTACGCCTCCATGAGCACAAGCCATAAGTGTCCAAATCCAACCCTCCAAAACTATTCAACTTTGCACTGGGTTTATGTATGATTGAATAAAAACATAACGGATAATCAATATGAGTGAAAAAAACGTTATAGAACCCCCATTAGTTAATCAAACACCACGGCTTGATCGTAACAGTCTGGTGGATATGGTGCGTAAATGGGGCGATGTTAGTACTGATGCCCTATTGGATGCCGAATGTCAAATTTTTACCTATCCCTGCATTGAAGGTCTCATTGGCTATCGCATTGAAGCCGGTAATGCCGTGGTTTTTGGTGATCCGGTATGTGCCGCAGCAGATAAGCCAAGGCTAGCCAAAGCATTTCAACAGTTTTGCCGGGATCAGAAAATTGGCGTGGTTTATATCATTGTGTCAGAAGAATTTGCCAACTGGGCTGCTCAAAATATGCGTTCTGTTTTGATTGATTTTGGCGTGAGATTTGAGTTAAATCCCCAGAGCAATCCTGTTGACCTTACCGGATCAAATGCCGGTTTGGTACGTAAAAAAGTGAGGCATGCCCTTAAAGAAGGCGCTTTTGTAGAAGAATATTTAGGTGATGATCTTGCCATTGAAAAAGCAATAGAGAGCATTGCAATAACGTGGCAAAAAGCACGACTGGGGCCACAAGTTTTTTTAGCTCAATTTACGTTTTTTAATGATCGTGCAGGCAAGCGCTGGTTTTATGCCAAACAAGGCGAGAAAATAGTGGGCATGTTAATACTCAACCAGTTGCAAGCGCAAAATGGATGGTTTTTAAATAACGTCATGATAACCAAAGACGCGCCTCATGGCATCTCGGAGTTATTGGTCATCTCTACGCTACAAGCCTTGGAAAAAGAACAGTGTCAGTCAGTGATAATAGGCCCGGTTCCGAGGCAACAACTGGGTAAAATAGGCGGGCTAGGTCGATTTTCAGAAATAATCACACGCTGGATATATAAGCGGGCAAAGAAAATTTTCAACCTGGGCGGTCATGAAGCCTTCTGGGGGAAATTCCAGCCGACAATTTATCCCTCTTATTTACTGTTTCCTGAAAAAAACCTGTCATTTTCAAGTATAAAAGCGCTTCTGAAAGCACTGAATATCCATCGTTAAAAACTGCATTGCATTGCAAGCCTAATTTGGGTTCCGCACTCCCGTGTTAATGGCTAATAACAGCATGGGAACAATAGCGTGGGTGATTATTTTTTTGCGAATGTTGGTGTGGGCAAAGCAGCGCTATTCAACCCTGCTTTATATGGGGTACTTTTTCATATTTGAAGACAATCGTATGAGGGATTGATTAATCCTATATGATAAGGCTTGGGAAGCATAAGCTTCTCATGTTTTTATTCCGGATCCTCTCCGGTACTCTGAATTAAAGGCTTTTTAAATATTATGAATTTTATTAAAAAAACAGTGCACACCTTCCTTATGGCGATCTCTTTAGGTGCTATCAGTGCTACAGCTTTCGCGGAAGAAGCGGCTACTAGTCCGGATGTAAGCATCAGTGAAACTATTACGCATGTTGAACAAGCTTTGGCAGAAGTCAATAAAAGTGATTTTTCTGCTGCCGTATTGCATTTAAAATTAGCGCGTTTATCTTCTGAGCATATCACTGGCAATGAAGCCGTCGTAAAACAAGCTAACGCCAGCGTTATTCAAGCTCAAATACAATCCAAATTTGGCGATGTTAAAAAGTCAGCTGACGAATTAAATAAAGCATTGGTTCTTTATAAGACGCTGTAAATTTCTATCGCAAAAAAGCATGTCAATGCGGTGGGCAGATTTTTGCCCGCCGTTTTTTTTGTCCGGCTCTTGTGCTTTTATCAGCTTATTTTCGGGCATCCTTCATAGAAGCCCAAAAGTAGTTGACACTTTTTTATCACAAAAAATGCTAATAATCTCTGTCGGGTTAGGCGCTAGCCGTAACCCGACACAGATACTTCGATTTGTCGGGTTACGCTGTCGCTAACCCGACGCAATGTTAATTGCAAAAAGTGTAAACCGAGGAGTGAAGGATCCCTATTTTCGGGTATATCGGTGTTTTACACCGGCAGGAAAAAAGTCAGGGTCTGCAAAAGTATGCAGAGTAATTTGGGGTAATTGCCGCTCCGCTGGCGTGTAGTTGGCGAATTCGCTGTTCAAGCGTAATAACTGCGTCCGAATCGACTCGGCTATTATGGGTATTATCTCCAGGTCAGGTTCAATGCCAGGCAATAGCTCCACGGCAATATGCAGATATTTATCGCCGTCTTCACTTTCTTGTGTTTCCAGCACAAATTTTCCCGTCACCCAAGCCATTATTTCCGGTTGTTCCAAACCGACAGTGACGTTCTCCGGATAGATATTGGCTCCGTAATAAGACACCGTAAAACCCGCTCTTCCGAACACATAGACAAACGGCAAATTGCGCGGTTGAAATTCTTTGTGTAAACCCAGTTCGCCGAGAGACTGCACGCCCTGCTTTCTCAGAAAATCCCACATCTCATCAAAACTCAGCACACCGCCTTTGTCAGCAATTTGATAGCGCACCAAGGGCACACTATTTTCTCCGGAAACCACCAGCGTGCCTTCGTGCATTTCAAAGAAGCGGCTGGCCGGATCGTATTGCACCAACGTCGGCAACCGGGATTCGCCAAACAAGGTACGAGCCGCCTCGGGATGGTCTGCCAACCAGCGGCGAATGGCAATACTGAACGGGGTTTCGTTACCCAGTACACCGCCGTCAGCCGTGCCATAGAGTGAAGCAGAATCATGGTAGGGTGACACCGAACCGATGCGCTGCGTCATCAAAGTGCGCCATTCCTCGCTAAATACTTCGCCGGCAAAAACCAGTTTGGGATTATAGCTTGCCCAGTCGATACCTTCGGCAGCACCCGCATCGATGACGTCTTTGATGAAAGGCGGATAACCCAATAACACCGTTTGCTCGAAATGGGGCGACAGCTCACGCACCACCCGAAAGATTTCCGCCTTGTTGTTGCCCGGCGTCGCCACCATCAGCGGATACCCCTTGCGTGCCAGATGCCAGCAGCAGGATGTGGTAAACAAGCCACCCACCCAATTGCCCAACGCGAAGCAAACCACCGCCAGGGTGTTGCGCTCATGGGTGCCGAAACTATCGTAAAATACCTGCTCGAAACGCACAGCAACATCCAGTTCATACAAGGCAGAGCGAGGCCAAAAAGTCGGCCGACCTGTGGAACCGGAAGACACTGCTACCCGGTCAGAATCTCTGAGACTACCGCCGAGACAGCGCTCCGGCAACGGATAACCCTGCATGTAATCGGCCTTGCCCATTAGCGGCAATTCCCGAAATGCAGTATAAGTTGTAATCTCTTTAGGTTTTACGCCGCGTGCTTCCAGAAACTGGCGGTAAGCAGGAACCTCTGCCACGCAACGGTAAAATAGCGCCAGAACTTTTTCTTCTGGATTGATGGCTTGGTGTTCTTCCAGAAGCATGTCCAGCGGCGTAGTGGTAAAGTGAAGAAAAACGTCGTCGGATGGAGGAGTAAGCGAGTTGGACATGGCAAGCTACCTGAGACAAAAATATTCAAAGTAATAGGAAAGGTATAGGGAATGGGGGAAAGAGTCAATCACGCAGTTACTTTCTCTCGAAGATATCAGTGAACAATAAACTGAAAAACAACAGCATCTACCTAAATGGGGTACCATTACTCCATCCAAGCGACTTGCTACCGGATTATAAAAAATTATTGAAGTCGTAGATATGCCAGCATAGCGGAACACTCATGCCATATAGTATTATTTAATCTGGGAAAAACTTCCCGCTACGCATAAGGTTTATTTTTTTACTAAAAACATTTGAGGATTAGCATGATAGTCAGAATAACAGACAAAGAAAGTGGTGACTTACTTATTGATTATCCAATTATTCTACGAAACATAGGCGGTCAACCAGTTACTGAATCGGAATATTTCGATGAAGCATGGCAAAATGTTATTGATGATAATCTTATTAGTCTTAGTACAAGAGATGATTTTAATTTTGAATTGATTCATTAGATAAAACAATATGATTTGTCTAATGTTCTGGTGTTTTGATGCTCCGACTGCGGTCGCCAAGCTGATCAATGTTTGCCGTGCTACGCAACAGAAGTGATAAAGTCTAGTAGTGTCTGGATTGCGTACCTTTATTGTTTGGAAAACGGTACGCGTTACGTACCTTACATGCTATCCCGGTGTCCCAATCTGATTCACAGATCGGTAATCGGGTAACAGCTTTATCGTTGCCCAACATTTAAACTTAATCAATAACAACTAGAGGTAATTTTCATTATGAATATAACCGAACTTCATAACTTGCCCGCCCTCGAAAAATTCAAGATTATCGAAGCACTTTGGGGTGATTTGGTAGGCGACGAAAGCAGTCTTCCTAATCTCGCTTGGCATGAAACAGCACTCCAAGAGACCGAAGAAAAATATCTATCCGGTAGCATCGAAGTTTTGGATTGGCAACAAGCCAAGAAAGAATTACGTTCGCAGTTCGAATGAAAGTTCAGGTTCTCCGTTCAGCCATGGAAGACCTGTCGACAGGTCGGAGATTCTATGATCGCCAAGAAAGAGGTATTGGTGACTATTTTTTCGATAGTCTATTTGCTGAAATAGATTCATTGGCTCTCTATGCGGGTATTCATTCAATTCATTTCGGATTTTATCGGCTGATAGCCAAACGGTTTCCTTATGCGATTTATTATAAAATCACTGATGGAAAGGCTCTGGTCTTCCGCGTTCTTGATTGCAGGCGTAACCCGAATCGACTTCGTAAGGCACTTGAAAACAAGTAGCTTATATTTGTATTGAATACTCAACCTTAAACCCATCAAACGGAATCATCGCATGAAAATAATTTCCTGGAATGTCAACGGCATTCGCTCTGTACAAGGCAAAGGTTTTGCTGAAACGCTCGCGCGGTTGGATGCGGATTGTATTTTGTTGCAGGAAACCAAGGCGCAAAGCGATCAGATTGATAAGGCGCTGGAGGGCATTAACGGCTACCATATTTATTCCAACTGCGCCGAACGCAAAGGTTATTCCGGTGTTACTCTGTTATCCCGGCAGGTGCCGCTGCAAATTATCCACGATATGGGAGTTGCCGAGCATGACCGGGAAGGTCGTGTGCTGGTTGCGGAGTTTGAACATTTTTTTCTGCTTAATGTGTATGTGCCTAATTCTGGCGAGGCATTGGCGCGACTGGATTACCGGCAAGACTGGGATCTGGAATTTTTGGCCTATTTGCAGCAATTGCAAAGTAAAAAACCGCTTATTGCTTGCGGTGATTTTAATGTCGCGCACCAGGAAATCGATATTGCCCGTCCAAAACCAAATTATAATAAATCGTCCGGTTATACGCAGGTCGAAATTGACGGTTTCAGCCGTTTTCTTGAGACCGGATTGGTCGATACCTTTCGGCATTTTCATCCGGATACGGTTGCTTACAGTTGGTGGAGTTTTCGCGCCGGTGCCAGGGCAAGAAATGTCGGTTGGCGGATTGATTACGTGTTGACCAGTAACGCGTTGGTCGATAACGTCAAAGAGGCTTTTATTCGGCAGGATATTACCGGATCGGATCATTGTCCGGTGGGTATCGAGATTGATTTTTGATGAAGATTGAGTGCCGGAAACGGCGTGGGTCAGAATAAGACTTTTCGAGTGTAAGCGAGAATAAGCGCTTCCGGCATTCGCACGCTTGGGTGGTCTTATTCCCAGCCTACGGCTATTGTTTGTTATAGCGGAAAATCCGGTAAGTTGGGTATTTTGTTGGTGCTGATGTAATAAACCCCAACAATTGGGTGTATCAATTGTTGGGATTCGTTACTTTATCGTAACCAATAACTCATTGTTCCCGTTTTTTTAGCTTGACCGAGGCAATCCCGGGTAAATCAAGATATTTTCGTTAATCGCGACGTGGGCGTCGCTCCCACGGTGGGAGCGACGCCCACGTCGCAACTATAGCTCGTCATTAGGTTAGCTGTCTGGTCTCAGCTATGATTTGATAGACTCACCTGCATCATTTTTTAAAATCAATGAATAAAAACTTGAACATCGAGTATAAAGCCCTAAACTCTCAGTAATGCCTTGGCCATTCTTTCTGAAAGTTGCTCTTCAACAAATTGCGGTTCGTTGGGTGGATAAAGCTCGACTTCATCAAGTTCAAAATTATATTCTTTGCCTAATGCAATCAGTTCTCTGATTTTTTGTACGGCCAACAGTTTTTCCTTTAAGCCGGCATCTGTTTTAGCGTGTTCAGAGAAAGCTTTTATTTGTGCAATTGACATGGTATTTACTCCTGTTGTTTAAAAAGGTGCTTTGCGTTACAAAGCGGTTGATAAAAATGCTCGTGTTGTTGCTACACGCTATAAGGCGTGTTGACCCAGTCTTTAAGCACGGCGACATCACGTTCCGGTAAATAAGAAAAATCTCCGCTAATATCCTTAAAAACCGCGACACCGCTGTGCGGAGAAACCAGTTTGCCTTTAACCATATAAAAAAACCAGGCAAAGGGATAGCCTGCCTGACGATCAAATCGGGTCAACAGGTTATGCAGTGGCAGGCCTTTTTTACCGTGTACATCGTCCAGTTGCGGTACGTTTTTTTGCTGGGTATTGACGATTTCAACGTTAATAATTTGCTCTCCAAAGCGTCCGGTATGCCGAAAAGGCCGGACAATCCAGTCATCGGAAAGTACCGCTTTTTGCAAGGCGCTGCTTCGGTTCCAGTCATCTATAAAGCGCTGTACCGGATGTTCTTCGACGTGGTATTTATTGATTTCGTCCATGAAAATCGCTACGTCAGTTTTACGTCGATAAGAATAACGTGACGTTCCAATACAGAATGTTTCTATACATTCCGGCTCCAATGGATCAATAAATTCTTCTAAATCTTCTGGCAGATTGCGCTCATTAACCAGCAAGCGATCAGATATTTCATGGGTCTTATCAATATCTATCTGTATAAATTGTTGTGCTTTACTACCGGTTTGTACAACAAAGTGCAGGGTGTTGCCGGTTTGCCGCGTGGCAATCAGCTTTTGTTCCCGCGCATGATCAATCAGCGTTTGCAGATTTTTGCCGCATTCAATATAAGTTCTTTCCGTCCACTCAATCAGATTGCTGGCAATACGGTTACCCTCCATATCAACAATTCCACCCAGTCGATACCATTCTTCACCTGTTTTGGCCAAACGCACGGGATAATCGGGATTGAGCGATTGCAGTTTGGAGAGTAATAATTCATCATCCGGGCCGGGCAGGGTGTGCTTGCAGATTTTTGCAAGTTGTTGTCCATCGAGTTGAAAAGGTTGATCAGCCATATTATGCTTCCGGTTTTTTGTTCCCATGTGCCTGATTGGCATGGCTAATTAATCGTTCCCGCACCGCCGCCCTCACATCAGGTTCAGGGTCATCAAGCAGGTTGACCAAGGCCTCGGGTGCAACGCGCTGAACAGCGGTATAGCGCACCACCCAATCGGGGTCAGTTAATAGCGCTACTGCATCTTCAGGGCTCATGCGTTCAGCGATGATGCGTCTGACTTCTGGTGCATCGTCATGCGTCATTAACCCCAAGCTAACCTCGGGCAAACGTTCAGCAACCACTTTTCTGACTTCGGCATCTTTATCCCGAATAAGTCGAAACAATCGGCCTGTCGGCAGTCGTTTGGCAACCGTTAATCTAACAATGTAATCCGGGTCAGTCGCGAGTTTTTCCAAGTCCTCCAAAGCAATGCGATCGGCCACCGTCATACGCACTTCCCGATCAGGATCATCAAGCAGTTGAGGCAGTTGAGATTGCGGCAACCGATAGGCAACCGCGCGTCTCACCACTTCATCCTCATCATGAATCAGCTCCGTTAATGATTTTTGTGGTGCATAACGGACGGCAATGGCGCGCCTTTCCCAAAAGCTATCGTGCAGGTATTGTTCGGCATAGTTGGGATTAACCCGGAAAAAGCGGTCAATCTGCCGGCCGCTTTCCACGGATACGCAAGTATCACCAGGCATACAGCGCCCCATGAGCAGGGTTTTGCCACGAAAAAGACATAAACTGCAATCAGCAACAGGAACGCTAACAGGGCTTTCACGACCAGGCATGGGAGATTCCGTTTAGTCAGGGTAGGTTTCAGCAACGACAATACCGGTTGCAGTATCGAAATTATTGGTCAGACACAAGCAATGTTCCCTGCCGTCAATTAAATAAAGATTGAAGTCTTTATGTTCAATGACAGGCGTATTATTGGGAAGATCATCATCCATGCAATAAGTAAAATGAATGGGTTGATAGTGTTGCCTTAACGCCGAAATCGTGGTTTCATCAAGACCTAATGTCTTGATTTTTTCAGCTATTTCGTTAATTTGGCTGGTGGTAATCATCCTGCTGCTTCCCGCTCAAATCTGAATCGATTGATGGCATCAATACCCATGACTTTAGCAAGCCAGGGTGGCGGTGTACCTGAAATAACGGTTTGTAGCTGATCAATGATGTCGGTAATGGCTTCAGTACCCGACAGTTTCATCGGATGGATGCCCAGTTTGACGATTTTTGCGGCGGCAGGCCCACCGACTGATGCCATATAAATAACCTGGCAATCCTGAATCAGCTCGGCCCTGTACTTGTTTTTATCTTCCATATCCAGACCGTCCAGACTGTTCGTGGAACGGATGTCGATTAAACGGGTTTCTTCAGCGGAAACCTGGTAGATCAAAAATTGACTACAGGAGCCAAAATGACCATCGACATTGATGGCATCATTACTGGCACAGGCAATACGAACAGATCCCGGCATATCGCCTTCTGTATAGTTATCAATGTCCGGTTTTTTTGTGTCACCGGTCTCGATACTGTGTTTAAGAATGTGCAACGCTTTTTTTAGCAAAGCGTCATCGATGTCTGAAAATTCCCCGGCTTGAGCCGTCTTGAGAGTTTTCAGATTGATGCTGCCAATTTTATCTTCTGTTATGGGCAAGCTAACGCAGTCCGTCAGCACGGTAAACAGACGTTTGGCATCGGTATCGGGTAAGGCACGAGCGGCCAGCCCGATACGTAAAGCCAGATCTCTTAATAATATGTCCTGGCTGCTCATGGGATTATGCCTCTAGTGGTAGTATGCAATTATCAATGGGGCATACTTTAACGCATTGAGGTATGTCAAAATCTCCTTCGCATTCGGTACACGATTTTTTATCAATTTTAAAGACGATAGCGCCTTCGGTAATGGAGTCGGTCGGGCACACGGGCAAGCAGTCACCACATGAAATACAATCTGCTTCAACAATATATAAGGCCATGATTATTCTCCTGAATCTAAACGTTTTGCGCGTAAGGTAACGGGGAAGTCCGGCTGTGCATTGACGGGTTCAAAGTAATATTTTGAACCATCACTGAGTAAAACTTCACCACCCCATTTTTCGGGGCTGTCGAATTCAACGGATTCCGCTACTTCTTCCAAATCTTTTTTGGGTACGTAGAAGACCAATTTGCCTTCGGTATTTTTTTTCAACATGACACTAGGCATTGAGTTCTCCGTTATGCGCATTGGATAGTAGGTCGGGTTAGCGATAGCGTAACCCGACATTTAGTGCATGAGTTGTCGGGTTACGCTAACCGCTAACCGCTAACCCGACCTACAATTAACTTAACGAATCAAATCGTAGTTGTAGTCGGTTGTACCCATGCCTTTGGTTTCTTTGTCCAACTGCTCCAGTACGGCATTAACCAGAGTGGTCAGCATATAAATAGCGCCTTCATAACCCAAGGTTGTCATTCTGTGCAAATGATGTCTGTCAAAGATGGGGAAGCCAATGCGTATCAACGGTACTTCAAACTCTTCGCCTTTATAGAAAGTATCACGTTGAATGAACTTGCCATAAGAATTGCCGATCATGAAGTCTGGTTTGTTGGTGAATACCAGGGAGCGGAAATGCCATAAATCTTTGCCGGTATGGACGACTGTATTTTGTCCATAAGGTGAATCTTTCAGCATTTTTTCCATCGCTTTCAACCAGCGTTTGTTGGCATGGTTACACAATACATCAGCAGGTTCAGCGCCCATTTCCAGCAGGAATTGAGTCATTCCCATGACAAAATCAGCATCGCCGTACAGGGAGAACTTTTTGCCGTGCATCCAGGTGTGTGAGTCAGTCATCATGTCAACCAATCTGCCACGCTCAAGTTCCAAAGAGGCAGGAATAGGTTTGCCGGTTAATTCGGAGATTTTCATCAAGAATTCATCGGTCCATTGCAGACCCATCGGGATATTGATGGCCGTAGCAGGTTGATGCCAAATAGATTGGACATACTTTTTGGTTTTGTCCAGTTGCCAGGGTTGCAGCAACAAGGTATCAATTGCATTGGGTGCATCTTTTATTTCGGCTTGGGTCGTACCGCCGGCATACATGCGGAAAGTACCGTCGGCAGGTGTATCCAGCACTTCAGACGGGTCACTCATTAAGGTGTAATCAACGCCCATTTCTTTCATCATGCGGTGCATGACGCGGTAGTTGCCCAGATACGTTTCAAAGCCGGGAACCAGATTGATCTTGCCATTTGAGCCGACTTTTTTGTCGTCCATGTGATTCAGCGTGAAATACTTGATCATGCCTTCAAACATGTTATCCCAGCCGGTGGTATGACTACCGACAAAGCTTGGGGTGTGGGCATAAGGGGTTGGAAATTCCTGTTCGATATGACCGGCTTTTTTGGCGTTATTGATGAAGGCATTTAAGTCGTCACCGATAACTTCAGCCATACAAGTGGTTGAGACGGCAATAATTTCCGGTTTGTACAAGGCTTTGGCATTTTCCAAGCCTGCCATCATATTTTTTTGACCGCCAAAAACCGCAGCATCTTCCGTCATGGAATCCGATACGCAAGCGACAGGCTCTTTAAAATGACGGTTAAAATAGGTACGGAAATAAGCGACACAACCTTGTGAGCCATGCACATAAGGCATGGTTTTTTCAAAACCCAAGGCACAAAGAACAGCGCCCAGGGGTTGGCAAGCTTTAGCCGGATTGACGGTCAACGCTTCACGATTAAAATTGAGTTCTTGATATTCTTTGGTGGTTGTCCACTGAAAGACTTCATCAATTTTTTCCTGGGGGTGGCGCTCTTCATAAGCTTCACGTTTAGTGGCCAGGTTTTCCTTGTATTCGTCATTACGGAATAAAGGATAACTGGGTTGAATATTATCTACTTCTTGACTCATGATAAGCTCCTACGCGCCACTAATCTGTGGACGACGGTTGAAGGAAGGTAGGGTGCGCATTAAGCACCTTCTACAGAGTACATCGCATGACTTGTAAAAGGTGCGCGGTGCGCACCTTACAAATTAGGCACCTGCGGCAACGGCTACTTTAGTAGTGTCTGCTGTTTTCCACGGTACGTTGACTTGTTTCCAGCAGGGGTTGTTCAAGGTCATGTCCATATCGCGGGCAAAGATGGCAAAGCCGTCATAACCGTGATAAGGGCCGGAATAATCCCAAGAGTGCATTTGCCGGAATGGAATCCCCATTTTTTGGAAAATGTATTTTTCTTTGATACCGGAGCCGATCAAATCAGGTTTAACCCGTTTAACAAATTCTTCAAATTCGTAACCGGTTACGTCATCATAAATCAGCGTAGCATTGCCCATTTCTTTAATGGTACGGTCATAGTCGTCGTTGTGACCAAATTCGTAACCGGTACCGACCACTTCCATACCCAAGTCTTCATAAGCGCCGATTACATGACGTGGACGCAAGCCGCCGACATACAACATAACGCGTTTGCCTTGCAGGCGTGGTTTGTATTTGTCGATTACCGCCTGGTATTCAGACTCATATTTGGCGATTACTTTTTCAGCGCCTGCCTGAATGGTTTCATCAAACAAGGCGGCAATTTTGCGTAAGGATTCGGCAATTTTGGTAGGGCCAAAAAAGTTGTATTCAATCCAGGGGATTTTGTATTTTTCTTCCATGTGCCGTGCAATGTAGTTCATTGAACGATAGCAATGGATCAAATTCAGTTTCACCTTGGGGGTTTTTTCCATTTCTGCAATGGTGCCGTCACCAGACCACTGCGCGACTACGCGTAAACCCATTTCTTCCAGTAATGTACGTGAAGCCCAGGCATCACCACCGATGTTGTAGTCACCGATAACAGCGACATCATAAGGCGTGGTAGGGAAGCTTTCGTCACCGTCACGGTTTTCCAGTACCCAGTCCCGAATGGCATCATTGGCAATATGGTGACCCAATGATTGTGATACACCTCGGAAGCCTTCGCAGCGAACAGGTACGACCGGTTTGCCGATTTCTTTGTTGGCTTTTTTGGCGACCGCTTCAATATCGTCTCCAATCAAACCGATCGGGCATTCTGATTGAATGCTGATGCCTTTATTCAGCGGAAATAATTGTTCGATTTCAGTCATGATTTTGGCAAGCTTTTTATCGCCGCCGAAAACAATATCTTTCTCCTGAAAATCAGAAGTAAAGTTCATCGTGCCGAAAGTATTGATACCGGTTGTGCCGACATAATAGTTACGACGACCTGCGCGGGAATACTGACCACAGCCCACAGGACCATGTGATATATGGATCATGTCTTTAATCGGGCCCCAAACCACACCCTTGGAACCGGCGTAAGCACAACCACGAATGGTCATGGTGCCGGGTTGGGATTTACGGTTTGAAGTAATACATTTGTTAGATTTTTCAACGGATTGATCGTTAACCGCCAAATGCTTGGCGCGATCTTTCCGGGCTTGTTCGGGATAGACTTCCAGCACTTCTTGAATCAGCGCTTCTGTCTCTTCTCTTGTTAGAGCTGCCATGATTATCTCCTACTTATGCCGTGGGTAATCCCCCAACAGGCAAGGTTTTAGGACGGAAATTCTGTAGAGACGCGATTTATCGCGTCTTGATTTATCGAGATTTATCGCGTATCTACAATCAGACGCGATAAATCGCGTCTCTACGGTTCTTCGGTATTAAGCGACTGCTTCTGCGGCTGCTGTTACACCAATAATTGATTCGTCTACATCGTCGATAATGCCGAATTCCATCATTAATTCTTCCAGCTCATCCATCGTGATGGGGGTTGGAATGACGAAATTCTTGTTATCACGAATTTTAATAGCCAACTGACGGTACTCTTCAGCTTGTTTGGCTTCAGGTTCATATTCGATTACGGTCATACGGCGAATTTCGGCGCGTTGTACAACGTTGTCACGCGGTACAAAGTGAATCATGGTAGTGCCTATTTTTGCAGCCAATGCCGAGATCAATTCATCTTCACGCGCAGTTTCACGTGAGTTACAAATCAAACCAGCCAACCGAACGCTGCCTGAGTTAGCGTATTTCACAATACCTTTGGCAATGTTATTGGCGGCATACATCGCCATCATTTCGCCCGAGCAGACGATGTAAATTTCTTGCGCCTTGTTTTCACGGATTGGCATGGCAAAACCACCACACACAACATCCCCAAGTACATCATAAAAAACGAAGTCAAGTTCATCGTCATAAGCACCTTCTTCTTCCAGAAAGTTAATCGCTGTAATTACACCACGACCCGCACAGCCAACACCGGGCTCAGGGCCGCCTGATTCAACGCATTTAATACCGCGATAACCGGCTTTCAATACATCTTCAAGTTCTAAATCTTCAACACTACCTGCTTCAGCCGCCAAACTCATAATGGTAGTTTGAGCTTTGGCATGAAGTATTAAACGGGTGGAGTCAGCTTTAGGATCGCAGCCGACAATCATTACACTGTTACCTAATTCTGCCAACGCAGAAACCAAATTTTGAGTTGTAGTAGACTTACCAATTCCACCTTTACCGTATATTGCACATTGACGTAAAGCCATGATCTTCTCCTCGTTATAGGACGTTGTTGTTAATGACATTATGTATTTAGCAAGCGGTGTGCCAACTGCTTAAATTATAGTTATCCTATTGATTTATAATGGTTAAGTGTTCTGATGCAGCGGTTAAATTGCGTTGTGTTTCAAACATTTTGTCAGCTTTCTGTTAGCTTGGTAACAGGTGGGTTTGTTTGTTTTACTTTATATAGATAGTCGTAGCCGGAATAACGGCTATATGATTTGTGTAGATACCACCTGTGCTCTTTGACAAAGAGGGAGAGCAAAGCGAGGGAGCTTGAATATTTACCAGATTTGATAGTTAGATTGTTGAGAGACAACAGAATTGTCATAAAGAGAACAAAATCACCAGCCTGTTACCCTTGAAATCTCGCTGATAATATTTATAACTCATTGTTAATTAACAATTTAAGCTATTTATTGACAGGAAATAAAAGCTGGTTTGATTATTGCTATGTTAATAAATACAAACAAACAATAGTGGAGTTTTAACAATGCCTTCTGATGTCTTAGCTGAAATATTAAATGGTTTGTATGAAAATCGGGTCATCCCTTATCTGGGACCGGGTGTGCTTTTTGATGCAACCAATAAACTAACGGGGGCAGCCATGCCGGCTGACAGCAATAGCTTGATTTTGGCCATGAACAACGGCAATCCCATGGCTCCCAAGCTGATGTATGAGTTTCCCAGGGCAGCCATGAATCAGGAACTTAAAAAAGGCCGAAATTTTCTGGGTCAGTTTCTCACCAAGTTATATGGCGACACAGAATGGACACGCGCAGCAATACACGATTGGCTGGCGGAATGGAAACCCGCCTACATCATTGACATTAACCGGGATACGCAATTGCAAGACAGCTATGCCGATGAAGAACATACACTGATTGTAGGTCTCGCGAGAATCACTGCCAGCGCTTTCCGGTTTAAAATATATCACTATGATGGCAGTGATTATTTTGAAATTCCACAGGAACAGGTTGACACCCGGCTGCCCATTTTATTTAAACCCTTGGGTACGCCAAAACCGGAAGCCAACTACGTCGCTTCAGATGCCGATTATGTCGATTATATAACCGAGTTAATGGGGGGCTTTGCCATACCGGATTTTCTTAAAGAATACCGTAAAGGCAAGCAATATTTATTTATCGGGATGCCCTTAAACAGGGATTCGGAGCGTATGGTAATGAGCGATATTGTTTATGGCGCGGCAGAGAAAAAAGGCTGGGTTTTGAACAAAAATCCGACCGATAAAGAAAAGCGGTTCTGCAAGAAAATAGGCTTGGAAATTATCAACGCAGACGCTGAAGACTTGCTGTCTGTCGTTTGCTAAACAACTTTTTGAATAACGGGGGGTCAGATAGTGTGTGATTTTGCAAGACCTGACTCTGTTTTTCGACCCTGTTTTTTTCCAGAATCTTAGATACCCTCGCTGTGGATGCCGCAGCCGCAAAGCCCACCGAGAGCTTTGCGGCCAGCGTACTTCTGTTTCTCTGTATTAATCCTTCAAAGTTAGGCCCCCGATAGCAGGATCTGTCGTACTGTCCCGGCCGGTTTCCACATGACCGGCCAGTCGGCATTCGTAAGCGGTGTCGCCTGTGACTCGTACAATCAGGTCATACCAGCCATGGAAATCGTGCAGCGACCAATTGCGATCCATGTCTTCGTGGGGTGCCAGATATTGCACAAATTCAACGCCGGTATAAGCATCAAGCACCGTCACCTCAGCGGTCTTTTTGCCAGTGTTGGTGATGCGCAGCGTAATGCCGCCTCGTTCTTCGCTGTCATAGCTGGCACCCACATCAAGACTGGTTGCACGTGCGGCCCCGGCGGCAAAATTGCCCTTGAAGGCACGCAGGAAGCCGTTGGGGCCATAAACCGAAAGATCGTAACTGGAATCCACTTTCCATGCATCTGCAAGCGACTTGCCTGCCTCGACCGTGTAACTGCGGGGCAGATAAGAGGCATCGCCGGAGCGTACCTGGAATACCGCAGCCGCGCGGCCGATATTGCCGAAGTTAATGCGGAAGGTTTTGTTAGAGAAAGATGCTGCTCCGTGAACATCGAATTTGTAGGGCAGCGCACGAGCCGGGCGGATACCGGGTTCCTGTATCGGCAGGCCGACCAGCACATTTGACGGTGACAGTGGATAGCTGGGGCGGCCCGAGTTATATTTAGGGTCGCTATTTGCTTCCGGCGGCAGGTAGTCAGCAGTACCAGGCAACTTGGCCTTATGCTCGTTAGGGTTGGCAAAGTTGAAGATCGAGGTTAAGTCGCCGGCCACCGCCCGGCGCCATGGCGTAATGTTCGGCTCAATCAAGCCTGGGTGTTCGGGCCCAAAGCGCTGTTCAATGAAGCGGATCAGCGAAGTGTGGTCGAAAACCTGTGAATTGACGTAACCGCCTTTGCTCCAGGGTGAAATGGCGAGCAGTGGCACCCGTGCGCCTAAGCCGATCGGACCGCTGATGAAGCCCTTGCCATTGTCGGTGTAGACCTCGTTGACGGTGCTGACTGTTGATTTTCCGTCGTTATTGCCCTGCGGCGGGGTCGGTGCCACCATGTGATCGAAGCCGCCGTCGTTCTCATCCCAGTTGATGAACAGAATGGTCTTGCTCCACACCTCAGGATTGGACGTCAGGATGTCCAGGACTTGGGAGATGTACCAGGCACCGAAGTTTGCGGGCCAATTCGCATGTTCGCTATAGGCTTCCGGTGAGGCGATCCAGGACACTTGCGGCAGCTTGCCCGAACTTACATCTTCACGCAGCATGTCGAACAGGTTTAACTGCGTTCCGCCCGCCGCTATGTTGGTGCCGGTTTTGGCCCCAACGGCAAGTGGCGTGCCGGGCTTGGCATCTTGGTATTGGTGGAAATACAGCAGGGAGTTGTCACCGTAGTTGCCGATGTAGCCGTTCGGGTTCTCCCAGCCCCAGTTAGGCGCGACCAGACCCATTCCGATGTCCTGATAGACCTTCCAGCTTACGCCAGCTTCCTGAAGACGTTCGGGATAAGTCATCCAGTCGTAGCCAACCTCGGCGTTGCTGAGAACCGGTCCGCCGCCCAAGCCATCGTTGCCGGTCCAACCCGTCCACATGTGGTAGCGATTGGGGTCGGTCGGGCCCATTACCGAGCAGTGGTAAGCATCACAAATGGTGAAGGCATCAGCCAGAGCGAAGTGGTAAGGAATGTCGTCACGTTTCAGGTACGCCATGGTAATTGGCGATTTGTTGGCCACCCACTGGTCGTATTTTCCGAAATTCCACGCCTTGTGGCTGGAATTCCAGTCATGAGCCGTGCCGGGCAGGTACTCCATACCCAGACTCGGTAACTTGACGCGGAAAGGCGGCAATTCATCAACGCCCAAGCCAAACGTGTCGGGGGTGTTCGGCTGAAACCAGACCGGTCGGCCATTCGGCAGTTTGGCGACACGCGGATCGGAAAAACCGCGTACGCCTCGCAGAGTGCCGAAATAGTGGTCGAAAGACTGGTTTTCCTGAGTCAGGATGACAATATGTTCCACATCGGCAATCGTGCCCGTGCGGTTGTGCGCCGAAATAGCCAGCGCTTTACTGATGCTTAAGGGTAATGCTGCGGCTAATGTCCCGGAACCCATTATCTGTATAAACTTGCGACGATCAGAACTTTTCATGATATTAAATACCTCCAAAGGGTAATGTGGACAGGAAATTCAGCGATTAATTGTCATTAAAAAGGCGCTAATTTAAGCCACCTTTATTGATGAATGAAACGATAATTCACCGCATTAAAACCATTTTTTAAGCCAGACTTTCTATTAAATAACAGCTAGCCCGGAATTTCTATCGAACGAATTGGCCCTCAGTTAAAATTGCCGGTAAGGATAAAAATGTAATTAAAACAACTGATTCTTGATCTAGGTTATATTAGAAACATCTAATTTTTGCCTTTTCGGGGCGTTGGGCAAAAATAGCTGAATTAGTTCTTCAGACCAAAAAAAATCATACATTGAGAATATGAAACCATTGTGACAGTCAGATTTTTCCGCAGTGAAAGGTTGCTTGCAGTTGAATTTTACGGCGTGGATTTGGCGCTAATATGGATTTTACGAGACAAAATGTTTAAGCATCATCAAATTAAAACTGATACCGGAGGATTATCGGTTCTGGACTGGCTATAATTTATTTCAGTGTGGAAATGTTGTGCAACATAAAAACGTTGCCCGACCAGCTAGAATAAGTGAGGGTAGTTATGATGTTATTTTGCATAATATGACCCCTGATTTTTTTCAGCGGCCAAAATCGGAATACCGGTGGGCTTTACCAGTGAATACCTAACTTCGTGCGGTGTTCTGCTTTAAAGCAATTCTCTGCGATCCAATAAAAACTTAATTTAGCAACGGGGTAATAATTTGCATTATTTGTTCTTTTGAAAATTCACCCGGTTGTTGATGTATGATTTGACCTTGTTGGTTGACAATAACGGTAAAGGGGACGGCATCAACAATGTTGCCCAGTTGATGAGCCAAAGCAATGCCGGTAACGTCACCGATTAAGATGGGGTAGTTGACTTTGGTTGAGGCGAGGTATTTTTCAACCGGCTCTTGGTCATCTATGGCGATGCCGATAAATTGCAGGCCTTTAGCTGCGTATTGTTCTTGCAGGGCAATAAATTCGGGTATTTCTTTAAGGCAGGGCGGGCACCAGGTTGCCCAGAAATTAATGACCCGTATTTTTCCCTGCCACTCTGAAATATCGTGTTGATTACCGGCTACATCAGGTAAGGAAAAATCAGGTAAGGGCGTTGGCTTGGTTGCTTCGGCTGGTGATAAAAAGCCCCGCGCCATAATGCCGCCACCTAAAGCAAGCAGCGCGGCAATAAGTATCATTCCTGATATTTTCATGATTTTACTCGTTGTAAAGTGTTGATAAAGGTTTCGGTATTTTGATAGCCGATCACGCGGTGAGCCGTTTTTTCGAGTTGGCTGGTATCAAAAAATAAAATGGCAGGCGGCCCGATAAGGTTAAATTTTGCCAACAAGGCTTTGTCGTCATCAGAATCTTGAGTGACATCGGCCTGCAATAACACAAAACCGGTAAGAGCTTGTTTCACTTTGGGGTCTGTAAAGGTATAAGCTTCCATTTCTTTACACGATATGCACCAGTCGGCATAAAAATCCAGCATCACAGGTTGATGATTGGCGCTGGCTTGCTGAATTCTGGCTTCCAGAGCGGCTAAAGAGACGACCCGTTCAAAAATAAGTCCCTGTTCAGATGCTTGAGCCGTGCTTACTCCGATTCCTTGCAGCGGTTTTAACGGGTTGTTATTACCCATGCTAAAACCTGTCAATAATAACAGGCCGTAGGCGAGCATCATTAAACCCAAACCTTTCCATAATTTGCGCCAACCGGAGCTGTTATCAGGCAACGGATCAATGGCACTGAGATAAATGGCAGGAAGAATAAGCAGCATCGCCCACAACAGAATCGTGACGGAGGGCGGTAAAATACGGCTGAGCATCCAGACGGCAACAGCCAGCATAATGACCCCGAAAACAGCTTTGGTCGAATACAGCCAAGTGCCTGCTTTGGGCAGTAACTTACCGGCAGAAGCGCCCAATAATAACAACGGAACCCCCATACCCATGCCCATGGCAAATAAGGCGCTGCCTCCCAAGACTGCATTGCCGCTTTGACCGATAAAAATCAGTGCGCCCGCCAGTGGTGCGGCGACACAGGGGCCGACAATCAATGAGGATAAGGCACCCATGATGGCTGCGCCCCAGAGCGAGCCGTCACGGTGTCTTTCGCTGGAGTTATGCAGTTTGGTTTTTAGTGAGTTGGGTAGTTCCAGTTCATAAAAGCCAAACATGGATAATGACAGGAGCACAAAAACGGCGCTAAACAGTCCAACAATCCAGGGTTGCTGAAAAGTGGTTTGCAAATTGCTGCCGAATAATGCGGCCAGTACGCCAAACACCGTGTAGGTAAAAGCGGAAGCGACTACATAACTTAAGGACAGAAAAAATGCCCTGGCGGTGGTTATGTGGTTGCCATGGCCGACGATGATACCGGATAAAATCGGAATCATCGGGAAAATACAGGGCGTCATTGATAATAACAGTCCAAATCCAAAAAAGGTAAGCAAGGTCATCGCCAGGCTGTCATGCTTTAAGGATTGCACAATCTGATCTTGTTCGGAGAGAACCGGCACTGATTGGTCTTGTGTTATCTGCGTTAGGTTTTGGGCGGCAGGGAGTTCCAGATCGATTTTTTTAGTCATCGGCGGATAACACACACCACGATCAGCACAGCCCTGAAATTTTGCCTGTAGCGTAATTGATTGCGCTGAGCTGTTGGTGCGAATAAGGGGGAGATCAAAGCTTAGTTCATTGTGGAAAGTCTCAACCTGACCAAATGCCTCATCATGCTTGGGTTCACCTCGGGGGATTGTGTAATTTCCCAAGGGGTTGCCGGTTGCGTTGGTTAATTCAAACTGTATTTTTTCACGATAAAGATAATAGCCTTTGGCAATCTCCCAGTTAACGTGCAGCGTGTTGGCATCTTTGACTGTCGTAAAAAACTGGAAAGCCTGTTCGGCAGGCAACAATTCATCAGTCGTTGAATTGAAATTTAATCCGGGAAGCTTTTTAACCAGAAGCTCAAGCGGATTGGCGTTGGTAACCGGTGCCGACACTGGCAGCGTAAGGTCGAATATTTTTTTCTGTGGTGGATAACAGATGCCTCTATCGGCGCAGCCCTGATATTGCACGAATAGTTTTATTGAAGTGACCGGGATTGCAGCGACTAAAGAGACCGGTATTTTTAGGCTGTTTCGGTAAATGACAACATCGCCAAAATTTTCATCGTGTTTGGTTTCGCCCTCCGGAAAAACCGGTGTTACGGTAGTGATTGGTTCGGTTTTGGAGATAAACTGCATTTTATTACGATAAAGGTAATAACCGTCGGCAATATCCCAGGAAATTTCAAGCTGATCGGACGACACGGCTTTGGCAGAAATTTGAAAGGCTTGGTCGAGCGGCAAGAGCGCTTCGTCGGCCAGTAGAGCAGGCGACTGCGTAAGCAAGGCAATAAAACAGAGAAAAATTAGTTGTAAGAATGGCATGAATCAATCCAATGCAGGTATTCAGGTAAGCCGTTTTCAATAGGGACGGCAATTATTTCAGGAAGTTGGTAAGGATGGTGCTTTTTAATGCTGGTTTCAATGGCTTGATAGCTGTTTTTAGGGGCTTTAATCAGTAATAAATGTTCCTCTGCGGATTCTAATTGTTCTTGCCAACGATAGACTGAGGTAATACCCGGTAAAATGTTGACACACGCCGCCAACTTGTCGCTTACCAGTAAGCGGGCAATTTTTTCTGCGGTGTCTTTATCAGGGCAAGTGCAAAGAATTATTTGATACGGAGTCGGCATTTTTGGGGACAGTAATAAGTAAGAGTGGATATTATCCTGGAAATTAAACCGCTGTTATTATTCGTTAATAATCAATAGGTTGTTAATGGTATTGTACTTAATTTTATGCTTAAAACAAGATTGTTATTCGCATTCAATGCCTCCAATATCTCCTCCAAGTGTATCAAATTCGTGATATTTCAGGTCAATGTGAACGATTATACAGCCTTCCTTGTCTGTTCCTGCTTCTCGTTAAATATTAAACGTTACTTAACCAATTCCATCAACTTGCCATAACTGCTCACCACGTCATATTTAACTTGGTCAGAAGTGATTTTGCTAAAAAACTTTTTGGCACATTCAATTTTACAGTCTTCAATCTTTCTTAAATCCATTGATGACATTGAACCTTTGGTTTCGGCGACAAAGTAGATGTGCTTTACCGCGCCTTCTTTAAAGGAAATAGCCCAGTCCGGGTTGTAGTCGCCTACGGGTGTAGGTATGGAAAAACCTTTCGGTAGTTTGGCATAAACCACCACCTCGGCACTGGTATCCAGTTCTTTGACAAACTCACGTTCAATAGCGGAGTCAGTAAACACATAATCATAAATGTGTCGCGTGAGTGGATCGCCGGTTTTGCTTAAATCCACCTTGCGTTTGTCTTGGGTAAAAATAGCCAGGCTATGAATATCAGCAATGGCGTCATAAGCCAAATGTTCGACGATAACCGTGGCTTTTTGCTCATTGATCAATACTGAGGCTTTGGCAATAAAGTCTTCCGGGTTGGTTTTAAACTGATCGAATACCGCGTTATTAATAGTCTGGAGAATAGTTGCAATGGTTTTACGGGTCAGTTTGGTTTGTTCCGCCAATTTACCGATCAGGTCATATTTAACGGCAGAATGGATAGAGACTTTATTCGACTCCGTGGTTGTCTTGATAACCTTGAATGATTCCCCTTGTGTAAGGGCGTCATAACTGGCTTGTTCTTGTTGTACGCCGGTTTGGATAGTGTATTGCAAAGCCGTTACGCGCAAGGCGTTATCCAGCTCTTTTACACATTTATTGATTAATTCAGGCGTTTCAAAATCGACGACATAAGCGGCTTTGTGGTTAATGCGATTCCAAAGTTCCTTGAATTCTTGCTTGTCAAAATTGCTGTTAAGCGGATTGCTTTTACTGTTGCGGCCATCTTCTATTTCAGGCAATTGTGCGTCACTAAATACACTATCAATCAGCTTATAGACTTGTTCTGTATAGACTGCCAGTTCTGGTGGCAAGTCGGCAAGTTGCCCGGCTTTTTTGGCTTCGTGATACGTGGTGGTTATTTTATCGTCATCATCGGTGTAATCGTTTTTCAGTAAATATTTATAAATCTGCTTGGCCAAGTGCGGCGTAATCTCGACATCACCGGTTTCTGTTGTAAGCACCTTGCCAGTGAAAAAGCTTTCATTAGCAATGCGCGGTCGTGCAGATAGTGACGCACTCATATCGCTTTGTAAGGCTTTTACAAAATCCGTGTAACTTTCGCTGGTGACTACGGTGAGTACATTGACATCATGAACCATAGCGGGGTTATCCATACGGTCACCGTTTTGGTCAACCGACAAGCGCATACCCCGACCGACTTCCTGACGGCGTGAGATGGTATTATCGCTGTGTTTAAGGGCGCAAATCACAAAAACATTGGGGTTATCCCAACCTTCCCGCAAGGCCGAATGCGAAAAGATAAAACGCACCGGTTCTACCAAAGACAGCAAGCGTTCTTTATTTTTTAAAATCAAATCGTAGGCATCGACATCATCGGTTTCGGTGGATTGTCTTGTTGTCGCCGGATCAATGAGACGCCTGGATTTTTTATCAATTGAAAAGTAGCCTTGATGAGTTTTATCTAAGTCTATACCACGCAGATAATCGTTGTAGGTATTATCATCTAATGTCAGAATTTCATTAAGATGACCGGTATATTCTTCTTCAAACATCTGGGCATATTCGCCAGGACTCTCACCGTTTTCATCATAACTTCGATATTTGGCTACCGCATCAATAAAGAACAAGGACAGCACTTTAATGCCTTGATGAAATAGCACCTGCTCTTTTTCAAAATGGGCTTTAACGGCTTCACGGATTTGGATGCGGCGTAGCACTTCTTCGTTAACATCACCGGTTACTTCACCCACCCTAAGCTCTACGCCATTGGTAAAACTCAAGGTATTGGTATTGGCATTAATATCGGATACCACAAAATTATTATACTGATCCAGACCACCGGACAACTCGAACAAGTTGTCACCTTTGCCCAGTTTTCGCAATACCCGCTTAATGCCGGATTTTTGTTTTATTTCCAGTTCCACACTAACCACAGGCGGTTTGCTGGTTGATATTTCAAGGCCGCCCAGATAGAGATAAGCGTTTGTACCCGAAAGTCCTTTAACCGAAATACCGCGCACGGCTATTTTCTTTACCAACTTTTGGTTATAGGCATCCAGCGCGTCAAGACGATGTATTTTATTGTGTTCGGTTTTATGGGTAGCCGAATAGCGCAAAATCATTAACGGTTTAAAGCCTTTAAAAGCTTCCAGCGTTTTCACGCCTTCCATCTTTTGCGGTTCATCCAAAATCAAAATGGGGCGATTAGCAGCAATCACATCAATCGGTTTACGCGACTGAAATTCATCAAGTTCTGCATAAATAC
>JBAXXH010000045.1:0-26772 GCA_037127995.1 Methylococcaceae bacterium
TTTGCTTGGGGGATTTTTTTGGCTTATTGACAGGGGCAGGCTAATGGGTGACCTCGAAGTTTCTGAAGTTTGAAGTTACTGAAGTTATGACCTCGAAGTTGTTGGCTGGGGAAAAACGGGTTTTCATTTTTGTTTTAAAATGTCTTTAACGACCCGTATAGCCGAATGTGATGCGCCATTGGAATGGGTGTCCTCGGTAAAATCACCGGCAAAATAAATACGACCCTGTGGCTGCCTTAGCGAATCAGAAAGACTATCAAAGCGCGATCTACCCACAGGCCAAGAGGCAATAGCGTGTGGGTGGTAACGATAAAAGGTCATTTGTTTGACCGATGGCCTGAAACCAGGCCACTGTTTCTCGAAAGCTTCAAGCAGCGTTTCCTGAACATCCTCTGGCCCGCCACTAACCCGGCTATTGAAGCGTTCAGCATAAGAACCATTAATCAGTAAATTTAATACGGCATCTTTGTTGGGTTCAGACTTTCCTTCATAAATAACACCCAAAGGACCGTCGGAAAGAATAGGCAGAAGGCTGACACCTTTAGTTTTCCAAAAATGGCCGGCCTTGTTATCTACCAGCACATGAGCAGTGAAATAGGCACCCCCCGATTGTGTTTTTATCGCCTCTTTTCTGTCTTTAGAAAGTGGTGGACTAAACTGAATATCGTTCAACCTGAACAAGGGCACTGTCGTGATGACGTATTTTGCACGGTAAATTTGTTGTTGAAAAGTCCCCATGTCGGTAGTGGTTATTTCCACATCCGTGTCAGTCGATTTAATATGGGTAACGAGTTTGTTAAGATGTATTTTGTCAGCACCGATAAAATCGGCAATGGCTTGTGCAGCACGTTGATTACCGCCAACCACATGGTAAGGGGCTTGGCCTTCCCCTGAAAGAAAATACCATTCTGCAATGCCATCAAGCGCGCTGATTTTAGTCCATGACGTGGCATACTCCGGCTCGGTTTGGATACGCACAAATTCTTGAGTCTTGGATGAGAGCCCGCTGGTTTCATGTACCCAGTCAGCAAACGATATTTCTATTAGCGGTAACAAGTTATTTGCCAAGTGGTGACTGTCAAGCTGCTTGTACAGCCCTGCCATTTTTTGATCCCATTTTTTAAAGGCTGTCATTTCATCAGCACTAAGCACGGACTGGAGAAATTCCGGATTGCTTTTATGCGTGAAGGGATAAAGTTTGCCTTGATAGTAAAAACTTGAAAAACTGGTATAGAAAGTTTCCAGCGGAATTTTAAGCTCACGCATAAGATCAACAGCCGGATTGCTTTCCCAAAATTCTTCCAGCCCAATCTCTGCGTGAGCGTTATCAGGATAAGAAGCGGTGCGTATGCGGCCACCGATATGTGGACTCATTTCCAATATAACGGCTGTTTTACCCGCCTTTTTTAAGTAATAGGCTGAACTTAAACCAGATAAACCAGCGCCTACAATCAAAACATCGGCGATATTTTCATCGGCATATACCCCGCCAGATCGCCAGACAAGCAAGAGAATAAAAAGAGATCGTAGTAAAAAACGGGGCAGACTTTTGAGAAAAAAAATTGTCATTCGAATCACCATTGAGCTAACTTTAAAAGTTTATAACTACTCGCCGTTTTTTTTAACAAGATAGATAGATTTTCAAATATATTTTTTGGGGGAACGTTGCCTTTGACTCGATCAGGCATCCCGGATTTGAGAATGATGGGTAGAGTAGAGGCTCTCGCCTGCCTCCCTCATCAAACCGTGAATGTAGCAATGGGGTCTACCAGTGGGGTCAGGTCTTTAATTATTACATTTTATATGTGACCATGCTCCCGTGCTTTCTGGTGATCCTGTATTCGTAAACAGTACCTAATTTTATCTTATTCGCCATAGTTATTGCCATCTAACGAGATTTGAGCACTCTTACCGACTCACACACCCCATTCTTTTAGAAAAGAAGTGACCACCATTTTCAATATTATCTGATTTTATAACCAAACTTACCTAGCCATCTGTCAAGTTTTACATATAGCTCAATCAAATTTGGAGCTTTAATTATATGTTTATCTGGCGGCATTGAACCAAATGGAGGGATACCTGTAAATTCCAATTGAATGGTAATGGGTTGTTTACCTGAATCGGTAATTTGAATAATAGACTTATATTCTATGTAGTCATCTGATTGGGGATGGTTAAACTTTGCATAAACAGTAGGCCGATCTTCGTAAATAATTTTTGATTTTGTCATACTTTCCAAATAACATCAAAAATGTAGGATTTCAATTTCTGATTTGTTGTGTCTTTAACAAATAATAAAAATTGATGTTCGTTACAGGCATCTTTGTATTGCTTTTCAGTTCTGCTTCGAGTTCTTTCAGTTAAGTTATTAATATAATCGATTGCCGGGTATGAATATATTTTCTTATCATCAATGTCATATTCTAAAATTGGCTTTTTATCCTGAAAGCTTTTATAAATCATTAGAATGTTGTTCCATTGTTCATCAATTAAATCTAAATAGGGATCGTGCATAATTATTATTCAAATAAAAAAAGGGCTAGCTATGTCTCGTATGTAAGTATTCAGTCCCACTCACTTTGCTCCCCGCCTTTAAAAAAGGTGGGCGCGGGTAATGCTGTTAATTTAAGCAACCAACTGGAGTAAAACAGCTTTAGCTGATTTTACAGGCAATAGCTAAAGCGATTGCACTCCAGTTTTTTAAATAACGTGCGCTTAACTTAACGGCATTGGGGGACTGAATCGTTACGATTAATTATGCAGCGTAATGCGTTTCTATATAACGCTGTACTATTTCCTGAAATTCTTCAGCGATTCTGTCACCTTTAAGCGTGACTGTTTTTTCGCCATCTTCATAAACAGGGGCTACAGGGGTTTCACCTGTGCCTGGCAAACTGATACCGATATTTGCGCTTTTACTTTCCCCCGGCCCGTTAACAACGCAGCCCATTACGGCAACTTCCATTGTTTCAACACCGGGGTATTGGGTGCGCCATAGCGGCATTTGATCGCGTAAATAGGTTTGAATGTCCATCGCCAGTTTTTGGAAATAATCACTGGTGGTGCGACCGCAACCGGGGCAAGAAATAACCATCGGCGTAAAGGATCTAAAACCCATGGTCTGAAGAATTTCCTGCCCGACAATCACTTCTTGGGTTCTGGAGGCACCGGGTTCCGGTGTTAAAGAAATACGGATGGTATCGCCAATGCCCTGCTGCATTAATACGGATAACGCGGCCGCTGACGATACGATGCCTTTGGAACCCATACCGGCTTCGGTAAGACCCAGATGCAAGGCATAATCACAACGACTGGACAAGTCCTGGTAAATATTAATCAGCTCCTGCACGTTACTTATTTTGCAGGACAGAATAATTTTATCTTTTCCAAGGCCAATCTCTTCTGCTTTGGCGGCGCTTTCAAGTGCTGACAAAACGATCGCTTTACGGGTGATGGCGGGTAATGATTCCGGGTGTTTTTGCAACCGGTTGTCATCCAGTAAGCGGGTTAATACCGCCTGATCCAGGCTGCCGCCATTAACGCCAATACGAACGGGTTTGTTATATTGGCAAGCGAATTCAATCATTTGCTGAAATTGTGGATCGCGACTTTTACCACGACCTACATTACCTGGATTGATGCGATATTTATCGAGGGCTTCGGCGCAATCCGGGTATTTTTCCAGTAATTTGTGACCGTTAAAATGGAAATCTCCAACGATGGGTACGGAGTAACCTTTCTGAGTTAAGGTGTTGCGAATTTCGGCAACGGCTTTTGCTGCTTCTTCCGAATTAACCGTGATACGAACCAGTTCAGAACCTGCGGTAGACAACTCTATAATTTGATTAACGGTTGCTGACACATTAACGGTGTCGGTATTGGTCATTGATTGAACAACGATTGGCGCACCGCCGCCGACTTTAACGTCGCCGACTAAAACTTGATGGGTTATTTTTCTAAGGCTAATTGACATAGTCCAGATCTTTTAAAAAAGTTAAAGTTATAACCAAATTATACGTCATACCGACTCAGTAACAGAGTTAAATTGTATGGCAACACTGCAAATTATCAATAACAACTTACATTAATTACTAGAGCCCTGTTAAAAGCAGAAAAATTCGGTACCGGCAAACTCAAGTCGCTATTAAAAGACTTGTAAAGTCATTGTCCCCTGTTGTTAATAAAACAGATTTCAATATTTATTTCCACTTTAGATATTCAAGGTGTCTCTGGTTGGTCTATGCTTGGGTAGTCAATTAAGAAATACGCACGACACACTTAACCCAATCTTCTTCCGGAGTGAGAGGACATAAGATATTCAAGTGTATCATGCGCATTACCAAGCAATTGTTGTGAAAAACAAGTTACTGCGTTTTAACTGTCCATTTTAAGATACCAAAATTAATGACGATCTCTACATGAGCTTAATGCCAATACAAAATCAGATTATTAAAAATTGGCTGCCAGCGTTTGTGACTGTCGTTTTATTCTATTTTTCCGGTAGACTGACATTGTCATTATCATTGAACCCCAATGATGTCACAGCCATCTGGCCTCCTGCCGGCATTGGCTTGGGCGCTATTTTATTGTGGGGCTATCGGGTATTACCGGCGATATTTCTGGCCGAATTACTTTTACACTATCAAAACGACTCCCTACCTATTTCAGTGGAACCCTCGCTACAGTGGCTGTTTTTTTTTCTTAAGCCGTTTAATAGCGTGTTCAGAACCTGGTTGGGTTGGGTTCTGGTCAAAAAATATGCGGATTATCCCAATGCATTAATTTCGACACCATTAATTATCCGGTTTTTTCTGCTCGCAGGCCCGGTTGCCGCTTTTTCACCCACCCTTTTGAATGTTTACGGACTCACCCTAACAGGCACTATACCAGATCAAAATAGTGTCTTTTCCTTCTTGACCCAGTGGATGGGCGATTGTACGGGTATCTTTATTTTTACCCCGCTATTTTTTATGTTCTTTGATCGCTCACATAGCGTTTGGCAGCAACGTTTATTCTCTATGGGCTTTCCCTTGCTGTCCCTATTGATAATAATCGCTGTCAGTTATCTAGTGGCAGAACATTATCAAGTTGAAAGTTTACGAAAAATCATCCATCAAAGCGCCTATTATTCAGAGTCGGTTGGGCTACTGCTTTCCAGCGGCATGTTTTTAACCGGTTTTATGAACATCGATTTATTAACATTAACCGGCCAGAATGAGTTAGCCAGAGCTGAAATTGATAAACAGACTCAAGCGCTCACAAAAAGCCGCAAGCGACATATCGCTAGTGCGCATCTGTTCAGAAAAATGGTACAAACGCAGACTGCCATCGCTTGGCAAGCCGATCCTGATACGCTCAAATTTTTGTTTGTTAGTGATGAAGCCGAGCGTTTATTGGGTTATCCGACTCGGCAATGGCTTAAAGAAGTTGACTTTTGTCAGCAACATATTCACGAAGATGATCGGAATTTTGTTGTGGCAGCGTATAAAGATATCATCAGGAATCAACACAATCACGAAGTTGAATTTCGTATTATTACCGCCGATGGCCATTGTGTCTGGGTGCGTAACTTTATTGATTTAACCAAAGAGAACGGCAAAGTAACCGGGCTATTTGGTTTCATGGTTGATATAACCCGGCAAAAGCAGACTGAAGAACAATTGCGGTTGGCTGCCACCGCTTTTGAAAGCCAGCAAGGCATCATGATTACCGATAAGGATTTCAAAATATTGCGGGTCAATAAAGCCTTTACTGAAATTACCGGATATTCCCAAGAACAAGTCCAGGGGAGAAACTCAATAATACTGTCCTCCGGGCGACATGACCCCTTGTTTTATCATAAGATCTGGAAGCAGTTACAAGCGTATGGTCGCTTTGAGGGCGAGATTTGGAATCAGCGAAAAAACGGTGAAATCTATCCGGAATGGCAGACCATTGCCGCAGTAAAAAATGATACCGGTGAAGTGAGCCATTATGTTCATGTGTTTTCGGATATTACCGAGAAAAAAGATGCCGAAAACAAAATTCATACAATGGCTTTTTATGATCCTTTAACCCAATTACCTAATCGGCGTTTACTATTGGATCGATTTGACCAGGAATTGGCCAGCGCGAGAAGGCACAGGCAATATGGTGCTGTTATATTTTTGGATTTAGATCATTTTAAATTACTTAACGATTTACAAGGGCATCGAGTGGGCGATCAATTACTCGTTCAATTTGCCAACCGACTGGCTTCAGTACTTAGAGAAGAAGATACACCAGCCCGGTTGGGCGGGGATGAATTTATTGTATTACTGCATGCCACTTCAGAACACTTAAACACAGCGGCTGATAAAGCCAGGGCGGTTGCTGAAAAAATTAAAGACACGTTAAATGAACCGTTTATGCTTGATCACTATCAGTATAGAATATCAACCAGCATCGGCATTACCTTGTTTCCCGATAATCACGAAAGTCCTGATGACCTTCTGCAACAAGCCGATGCGGCTATGTATCGCTCCAAAGCCAGTGGTCGAAATACCATCAGTTTTTTTCACTCCAGTATGCAAGAAGCGGCAGATTTGCGCTTAACGCTTGAGCAAGATCTCAGGGCGGCTATTGAAAACCACCAATTTAAATTGTGTTATCAGCCGCAAGTGGATGCCGAAGGGTCTGTAATAACTGCTGAAGCCCTGATACGGTGGCAACATCTGGAAAAAGGCTTGCTCTTACCCAAAAACTTTATCCCCGTTGCCGAAGAAAGCAATTTGATTTTGACGATAGATCGATGGGCATTAATGGAAGTGTGTAACCAGATTAAAACCTGGCAAAATGCCGGTATTAAGCGACCATCCCTATCGGTTAATATCAGTTCTCGTCAATTTAGGCAGCAGGATTTTGTCTATCAGGTAAAGTATGCAATAGACACCAGTAAAATTGCCCCTCATTTACTGGGCATTGAATTAACTGAAAGCGAGCTGATTGTTAATATTACCGATACGACAGCAACAATAAAGGCCTTAAAAGCACTGGGTATTTCAATTACCGTGGATAATTTTGGCACGGGTTATTCTTCTTTGATGTATTTAAAACAGTTGCCGATTGATACTTTAAAAATAGATAGAGAGATCATCAAAAATATTTTAACCGACGCCAATCATGCTGTTGTTGTAGAAACCATCATTTGTATGGCTCGGCATTTAAATTTGAATGTGGTTGCTAAAGGCGTGGAAACGGCAGAACAATTGGCTCTTTTAAAGCAACAAGGATGCAGGGCTTTTCAAGGTTATTATTTTAGCCCTCCCTCCCCCGCTACGGATTACACCGCAAAGTATTTGTAATGTTTTTTCTGATTGGCAAACAACCTTAGTCACTGACTCCAACAGCTTACTAATCAGGATGTTTACGCACCAATGACATAACGTTTTTTCTTCGTGACCTTCGTGGTGATAAGCCTTTAAGCTTTTCTTATGGCATCCCTAATCTGCATAACAGCCAACTTGTTTAACTGCCCTACCCTGTTGTGTTCCTGACATAACGCGCCTCTAAACCCGAGATAATCAGGCTGGTAAAACATAAGTTCGGGTATGTCTTCCAATCTCAGTGATCCGGCCAGTCCACAAAGTAATTGCAAGGCTTTGGCTTGGGTAACAAATTGCGCAATGTCCGTTTTTGCCATCACCTGCGTTAATGACCCTTGCTGTTTATTTAGGGTATCCAGCATAACGCCGGTAAAACCTGCTTCTTTCAAACTATCCATAATAACAAAATCAGATTGTGTATCGGCAAATAACACTGCGATTAACGCATGGTTTTTCCGGGTTAACAGCGACAATTTTTGGGCCGTTCCTTGCCAGTCATCCCCTGGAAAAAAGCCGATTTTTATATAATCCACATCGGTTTCAGCCATCGCCTTAACGGCATTAAACACCAGTTCAGGCTGCATGGGTAAATCACCAATAGTCGCGCTAATAGGACAACGGCCGGCAATCGCGGTAACAATCTGTTTAACGGTAGTCACATCCAATGCACCCAAGGCACCCAATGCCGGTTGTTTTAAATCAATAATATCAATGTCCGCAGCCAACACCAGCAAGGCTTCTGTAACGCTATTGACACTGGCAAGTAGTCCACTCATGCCTTAGCCTCTGCTTTAAATTTTTCTATCACTGCCATCAACCAACCCCATGCTTCCAATTCTCTGTCTCCCGCTGTTTTTTCAAAACCAATGCGTAGATAGTCTATTTCTGTTTCTATTTTTGCCAACGGCAACCTGTTTAATCGGCTAATTAAAATAGCGGCTTCCAATACTGAATACTGGGCGCGGTTAAAGCCCATAAAAGGCGCATGATTAACGGTATGTACGGCTTTACAAAATAATCGGGGACGGGTCGGATCATCTTCAATGCGCACCAGTTCAAGTTCGGTATGCGCCAACGTACACTGAAGCACCTGACCGTTAATTTTTTCTGCCGCTATCAACGGCCAATCTCGCCGTCCGGTTAAACAACCCGCAAAAACTCGGACATCATCGCAGTAGTTAAGCACGGCTGTCTTGCTTGCCAACAGATTATCCAGTGTTGTAGAAGGGCGAAACGGCAGGATAATAATGTCATCACCGATGACATGAATACCCATCGGCGCAATATGCGCCAAGCCTGAATCATTTTGGGTGGTAACCAGGATTTCTCGAATCATTAGGTTTTTTTAAAAGTCGTTCCAGCAGGTTTAAAGGTATGCAAATCAACTGTTTGTTCTGCATGATCAGTAGCGCAACCCCAGTTGAGGGCTTGATCTTGGGTAAAACGTTTACCCAACTGCCAAGCTATTTCAGCACGAGCCAGTTCAACACCTAAATAAAAAGCATGGCCGCCATCTGTATCAACGTGCAGTTTGGGAAATAAATCAAACGGGTCAGTCGCGCTGTGCAAGCCATCCCGGTTAAAAATATGCAACCCTTCAGCACTGGTTTGAATACGAAAACTGGGATCCGAGATTTGTCCGGCAAGCTCTTTAATTTCTTCCAGTGAATAAGGAAAGGGAGAAATCTCATGCAGCGCCATTAAGCCCGGGTCAATATGTTTGGGCAACGTGTCATGTTCTTTGGCTGCAAACAGGATGCGCCGCGCCAAATCCGCTTCTTTAATAGCCCGACAAGCATGACGACTGACTTCAGTCGCCAAGATATTATTAATGCCAAGTTCCGAACAAATACCCAGTAACAGGGTATTCATGCCCGCCGTATCGGCGTGAGTCAATTCGGTAATATTACCAACGCCCATCATTATTTCAATAGTGGGGTGGTTTTTTCTAACTTCATGATAACGCACCACTGACTGCGTAAAACCAAAATGCAGCGGGTCTAAAATCGGATCAACGATAAAGGGTTTATTCTTGGCCTGCATCACTTTAATGGCTCTATCCAGTGACGCCAAATCTTCATGCTTTTCCGGAATTATAATCGGTATTGCCGCTACCTCATCCGCAACCCAAAGCGTACTTTCATGCAAACTGAGCATATAATCAGCGCCCGCGTTGGCACCCCTTATTAAATCACTCGCCTCCAAAGAATCAATACTGATCGTAAAACCTTCCTGTTTTAAGGTGCGGATGATTTCCTCCATGTGTGGAAAATCGGTGCTGGGCAAACAGCCTATATCAATCACATCAGCGCCATTTTTTTTATAGTACTCAGCGCGTTTAAGCACCTCTTCAACGCCAACATGGGGCGCATCGACAATTTCGGCAAATATTTTAACACTGTAACGGCTTAAATCGGGCTTTTGTGCGGCTTTGCCAAAATAGCGCGGCAAGTCTTTAAGCTCTTCCGGGCCGCGATCTATCGGTAAATCCAAGGTTTCTGACAAAACTTCCAAATTACCACGGCAACGTCCAGGAACAATAATCCGGTCAGCGCCAAAGGTATCGACCAACCGGCGGCCAATCATATCTGCCGTCATTAAGGCGGCGACTTTAAGCCCCAGTTGATGTACGGTGTACGTAAATTCCGGCTGCATTTTTTCCAGAATACTGCGCAGTTGTTTTTCCGCCAGCTTGCCGGTCAAAAAAAGGAGGTGTTCACTCATTAAGCGTCACTCTCTTTGGCAACAAAAGCCAGACGTTCTTTAACGGCAACAATCAACTCATCAACACTTTCAACGACCGTCGTATATTCGAATGTTCTTAATATTCTCGTGCCTTCCAAATCGATTTTACGTGGATAAACCATCACTTTTTTACCCCCTGGTGCCGTCGTTTCCATTTCCGGTGCAATGTCACACGGGTAAACAATACTGGGCACGCGGCATTTTCCAGCCTGGGAATATAAGTTGGTCACCAAAGAATCAGAAATACCCAGCACACATTTAGCTACCGTATTTGAAGTCGCCGGTGCCATCACAAAAGTGTGGTAATAACCTTTATAAAAATGCCCAACGGTTGGCGATGAAGCTGATTTATCACGGTACACAGGCATTTTTTCGCGGATGTCAGTGAGATTAAAACCATACATTTTTATCACTTCCTCCGCTGCCTGACTAAGATATAAATCAACCTCATCAAGGGTAAGCAGGAAATTCAGACATTCTTCTATATAATGACCGGAGCCGGTAATGGCCCAAGCCAGTCGTGGTTTATTCATGACACTATTCAAAATCAAAAGGTTTGGGGCATTATACCCGATTCTACACTTCACTTCTCACAGGAGTCCCGACATGTTCAGTCAACTCAATAAACCGCTAATTATGGGTATTTTAAATGTTACACCAGATAGTTTTTCAGATGGCGGCAAATACTCAGCTTTACATGATGCCCTAAAGCAAGTTGAACGCATGTTGGCTGAAGGCGTGGATATTATTGATATAGGCGGTGAATCAACCCGTCCTGGCTCAGATTCAGTAACACCTGCCGAACAGATAAACCGGGTGATTCCGGTTATAGACGCCATCCGGAACCAGTTAAAGAGCAGTATTTTAATCAGCATTGACACCACCTCCAGTGCCGTTGCCAAAGCGGCGCTGGAAGCCGGAGCCGATATCATCAACGATGTTTCTGCCGGACAAGAGGATGCAGCCCTATTGGCATTGGCAGCTCAAACGGAGGTGCCTATCATTTTAATGCATAGCCAAGGCACACCCAAAACCATGCAGAATAATCCTTATTATGATGATGTAGTTCAGAACGTTATAAAAGCCTTAAAAGACAGAATCAATGCCGCTTTAAAAGCAGGCATTAAAAAAGAAAACATAGCGATAGATCCCGGCATCGGTTTTGGTAAACGTAGACAGGATAATCTGGATTTGCTGGCGCACCTTAAAACACTGGTGGAGTTAGGTTTTCCGGTACTGTTAGGCACCAGTCGCAAACGCTTTATGGGCACACTTTGCAACGTGACCGAACCCTCGGAACTGGTTACCGCAACCGCAGTGACAACCGCGTTAGGCGTTATGGCAGGGGTACAGCTGTTTAGGGTACATGATGTCAAAGAAAACCGGCAAGCGGCTGATGTGGCCTGGGCGATAAAACAAAGTTTTTAAATAAAATATCCAGGTATTGAGGTATTAAACAGAGCTGAAGCAATGACTTGGATTGTCGAACATCACGATGAACTACTGAAGGAATGGAAATTATAGCACAAATGATGAAACGCCCGCGTTTAAAGGCAATTAATCTGCTCAATGATTTTAAAATTATCGCCACCTTTATAGACGACTCTATTTTTACCATTGATTTTAAACCTTTTTTCGATGCATCGCCTAGGCTTGCCCCCTTAAAAAAACCCTCTGTTTTTGCCGGCGCTATTGTAGATGAATGGGGCTGGACACTGGAGTGGCCTGAACTGGATATTCAGATCGGTGCTGACACCTTATGGCTGGATGCTCAAGCGCAAAACGCACCGGATGAAAACACCCGTATTTTTGCCCAGTGGCGGGCACGACATGGACTGTCTTTGGCGGATGCTGCGCGTGCTTTGGGCATGACGCCCCGAACCATGACCGCCTATGGCTCTGGAAAGCGGCCAGTACCTCGGTATATCGCGCTGGCTTGTAAAGGCTGGGAAACAGAACAGCTATAACTTGATATTCAAGTTTTTATTCATTGATTTTAAAAATGATGCAAATCGAGTCTATCAAATCATAGCTGAGACCAGAAAGCTAAGCTAATGACAAGCTATAGTCGCGACGTGGGCGTCGCTCCCACCGTGGGAGCGACGCCCACGTCGCGACTAACGAGAACATCTTGATTTATCCGGGATTGCCTCAGTCAAGCTAAAAAAACCGGAACAACGAGTTTAACGGATAACCTGAACGTTAAATCAAACCCTTACGGCGACGGCTTAACATCAGCAAAAAGCCGCTGACGGGTGCAAACAACCATAGCGCCGCAGGCAACGGTAAGGCAGTAATTGACAAGGAGGTGATTGCCGCACCGCCGATACCACGTAAAGCGATACCGGTGTGGTTGGATAACAAGCCGGTTTCGGTAACAGAACTCAACAAGGTAACGCCATCAGTATCATAGATATTCGCGGTTGCCGAACTACCATTGGCACTTAAACCGATAGTCATGAAATACCATTGATCCAGATAGCTTTGAGCAGCGCTGCTGCTAAAACTTGGCGTAGAATATCCGGCATTGTTTTGAAAGCCCAACGCATTGGTATCAGAGGCAGCTACAAAGGAATAGGCGTCAGTTGCACCCGCATCGAAACCCAAATAAATTCGTCCACCTTGTGCATTGTTGCTGGCAGTTGCACTGGGGCCGGGATTAATCCAGGCAGAAAGTGTTTCACCCGGTAAAAATTGGATACTGGTATTGTACGACCAAGCGCCGTCGCTTAGGGCAATGCCGTAACTGCCATCAGGTGCCGGGGTACTTAGATAATTGCTGGCATCAGCACCAATGCCGGCACTCCAGCCTGAAGCGGAAAGCTGTCCACCGGTAAAAGGCTCAACCGTGTTGGCGTGCGCAACGTTAATTGTGCTTGCTGAAACCAGTACAAATGCCAGTCCGGCATACGATTTTTTCAAAGTTATCATTTATTTTTCTCCAAAATACATGAGCGGTAATTAATTTAAAATTTAAAGAAGCTGGTTAAATCGCCAACAGCCGGTTGATTGGTAGGCCTATAAGGATTATTAACATCTTTTAGGGGATTAGGCAGATTATCTCGACTGCGATGGGTCAATGGCGGCAAACCCCAGTTATGCTCGATAAACTTCAGAATAGAAGCATGATCGTGATAGGTATGGTCAATATAGTTTTTCTTGGCGTAAGGCGAAACAACGATCAACGGAATCCGTGGGCCATCGCCGAAAAAGTCCAGATTTTGAATAAATCCACTATCAAAATAACCGCCGCCTTCATCGGTTGTAATCACAATGGCGGTATCTGCCCACTGACCTGAAGCCTGTACTTTAGCGACCAAGTCTTTAAGAAAGGTTTCGTAAGCGAATGGTGCCGAGTAACCCGGATGGCCGCTGCTCTGATTTTTAGGCACTACAAAAGACACCTCTGGCAGTGAACTGTTGGTAACGTCGTTATAGAATGAAGCCAGACCCTTCAGATTAGCTTTTAAACTTGGCGTTGATACCACATTAGAAGAAGCATTGAGCGGATCGCCTATCGCATTGTATAAATAAGGACGGGTTTTGTTAATGGCAGTAGGCTTGGCAAAACTTGCAATAACATTGGCCGGAGTTCCAACTGGTAATTGACTTTGAACGAAAGCATAAACTTGCGGATAAACGGCATTGGTATAAATGGGGTCGCTAGTGATGTCAGCATCATCACGACCGCCGGTATACCAGTTCCAGGTAACATTATGCGCAGATAATAACTCGCCTATGGTCGCTACAGCTTGCGGTGGATAAACATAATTAGTCGCCGTTAGTGCATTGGCCGTGCCATCGACTTTATAGGGCGGATTATAATTATTGACCAGATAATAAGCGCCGTTTTCGCAATTACTGGCGCGGTTGGCTGCGTTTAAAAAATTTAAAATGGGCAAAACACCCGGCTGACCGGCATCCGAGCAATTGACATAAGAACCGCCTTCATAGCCATCGTTGGTAAAAAAATTGTTGGTTCCGACCGCAGGATCAGGATTTTCGATCTGATTTGCCGGTGGTGTAGCCAAAACCCCATTTTGCCTATAAACGGCAACATCGCCCGTGGCCAAAGAAAAAAAGTTGGCACCGGTGCCGCCCATCATCGATTGGTGATAGTTGTCACTGATCGCCCAGTTTTGTGCCAATTGTTTAAAAAATGGCGCATCACCTTGATTCATGTTGAAAAACCCCATCAACTCCCCGCCTTGACCGGGTTTAGCAACGGTCACGCCCGAGGTGGCACCGCCTGTTCCCGTCATGGCAGTAACCCAGGTAAATAAATCCAATTTTGAATTGTTACCACCGGTTTGTTGCCACATTTGAAAAAAACGATGCGCCGGATCGCCAATCACAGATTGATAACCAACAAATTTAGTAATCTGAAAAGGACCGTTAGCGGTCAGAGAGGCAAAACGCGGATCCGGAATATTGCCATAGAGTTGCAGGGTAACCGGATTATAAGCGCCGGTCAGCTTAGGCTGGGGCAAAGCGGTATAAGCACCTGTTCGTGCCGGGTTTAAAGTATAAATATCGTTTGCTGAAGCTTGAGATTGTCTGGCTTTAGCATAATTAGCGCCGGGGGTGCCATCGGCCTTAACAATACCTTGAGAAAGCAGGTTATAAACTGATTGTCCGCGCGGTGGAATATAGGTACCGTATAACGTATCAAAAGTCACATTCTCACCGGTGACCACGATCAAATGTTTAATCGGTGTGGTGGTGACGGCCGCCAATAACGGCTGTGAAAGGGTAATAACCGCTAATATTGAAGCAGCCAAAGGCAATTTTTGCAGAGTCTTCATAAGGATTAATCTTTCTTTTTGGTTTTCGGAACCTGGAACTATAAGTATCAAATGTTAAATTCCGGTTACATTTGATAAATTAATTTAAAAAGGGTCAGTCATGATTTTCAACAGCAGCATTTCAACGTTGATTATTTATCATTTACCCACATTTATTATCTCCTAAATTGATTTGGCTAAAACGGTTGCCAACACGCCGTAAAAAATCAAATTATAATTGTAAGTCATTGATTTTTAATAACCTATAAGCATTGTGCAGTTTTTAGTCAATCTAAGAAATCTCAATAAAAATTATGAAGTTAGGGGGCAACCCAATCAGTAATACACAGACTTATCCACAGGTTTTGTGGATAAGTCTATAAAACGCTATCTGTCAAATAATTAGGGAAAATACTTTATTTAAGGCGATATCCAGGAATGAATGGACACGTAATTTTACCGACAAGACGCTGAAAAGTGTTAAAATCGATGCTCAATCAATTTATAGTAGTTCAGGATAAACATGCTACAAATCACAATAGAACATAACCCCAGCGAAGAGCGTTTAAAAGAATTAAATGTCGCTAATTGGGCCATTTGGGAAAAAGAAGTCTCAAAGTTTCCAATCGATTTTGACGAAACAGAAACGGCGTATATTCTGGAAGGCGAAATTTTGGTGACGCCTGAGGGCGGTGAACCCGTCCGAATCTTGCCGGGTGACCTGGTTGTTTTCCCCGAAGGTCTAAACAGCCAATGGGAAGTCGTCAAGGCTTTACGCAAGCATTACAGCTACGACTAAGTCGTTATAATGTATTGGTTGCATACCCAATAACGGGGTATGCAACCTTGTATCGCAACCACTTGACGCTTCTTGACCCCCTGTAACACCCTGCCATGATTGAAACCGAAGCAAGTCCGGATTTACTGCCTAAGCTGTTGGTCGATTTAAATAACGACGGGCAGTTGACTGTGCGCTTAACCGGCTTTTGGAATCTTCGTAATTTGGCGATAACGCCTGATCTGCAACAAAAAATAAGCCTTAATGCCGTCAATAAAGCCACGCAATGGGACATGCTTTTGGTGGATGAACTGGATAGTACGGCGGCTTTGATTATCTGGCAATCCTGGGGGAAACAACTACCCAACCGGTTACAAATTAAACCCGAACACCAGCGTTTATTTAATCGCTGGCAGACACAGAGTGTGCCGACAGCGGAACCTGTCAATGCTTGGTTCAGTTTATTTTTTAACTCTGTTCAACAACTGATTTGGGGATTTTGGGCACAACTATCAAACCTGGTCACTTTGTTGGGCCAACTGGTTTTGGATGTAGGTTATCTGTTACGTCATCCGCAAAAAATTCCCGTTTCTGAAATTTCCATCACGATTTATGATGCCGGCGTCAGGGCTTTAGGGATTACTGCACTGGTGGGTTTTTTGATTGGTGTCGTGCTGAGTTATTTATCGGCCTTACAATTAAAAACCTTCGGTGCGGAAATTTATATTATTGATATTCTTGGCTTAAGTATTATTCGTGAATTAGGCCCTTTGTTGGCCGCCATTCTGGTTGCGGGTCGTTCTGGTTCATCAATGACGGCGCAAATAGGCATCATGCGGGTTACAGAAGAATTGGATGCCTTGTCTGCGATGGGCATTTCCCATTCTTTGCGCTTGATTCTGCCCAAAGTGATGGCATTGACGATGGTCATGCCGCTTTTAAGTGCATGGACTAGCGCCTCAGCTCTATTAGGCGGCATGTTTTCGGCGCAAAATACCTTGGATATTAGTTATCAGCAGTTTTTTCTTAAACTGCCTAATGTGGTGCCGTTACTTAATGTGTTTATTGGTTTGGGTAAAGGCGCTGTCTTTGGCTTTATGATTGCCCTGATTGCCTGTCATTTTGGTTTTAGAATTAAACCCAATACCGAAAGTTTGGGGAGTGAAACAACTAACTCTGTCGTGGCCTCCATTACCGTGGTGATTATGATTGATGCCGTCTTTGCCATTTTATTTATGGGCGTAGGAATGCCATGACCTCATCCGATGCGATACGATTGGAGCATATTTACACCCGCTTCGATGATAAAATTGTTCATGAGGATATTAATCTTAGTCTGGAGCGTGGCGAAATATTGGGCTTGGTAGGCGCATCGGGTTGTGGTAAAACCACCCTGCTACGCGAAATTATTGGTTTGCAAATACCCACTCAAGGCGAAGTGTTTGTGATGGGTCAATCTTTAAAAAATATGGATACAGATCACGGCCAACGGTTACGTTATAATTGCGGCGTTTTATTTCAGAAAGGCGCATTATTCAGTGTATTAAACGTTTTTGATAATATTGCTTTCCCGTTACGGGAACTGGGTTTTAAGGATGAAGAATTAATCAAACGTATCGTATTTATGAAGCTGTCAATGGTCGGATTATCTGACCATGATGCCTGGCTAAAACCCGCCGACTTATCCGGCGGCATGATCAAACGGGTAGCGCTGGCCCGCACCATGGTGTTGGAGCCGGGGCTGTTGTTGCTGGATGAACCCACCTCCGGTTTGGATCCTATTTCAAGTGAAGATTTTGTCAGTCTGTTATCAGAACTGCATCGCGCTCATCAGTTTACGGTGGTTATGGTAACCCATGATTTGGATATTTTAAGGGACTTGTGTACTCAGGTTGCCGTGCTGGCGGATAATCAGTTGGTTGCTTTTGGTACACTGGCTTCAGTGTTAAGCTGCAAACATCCCTTCATCCAAAAATTTTTTTACAATAAACGCGCTCAGCGGGTATTTCAATATCAAGAGGTTGCTCATGGGGAGAGATAAACACGCACTGGTCACCGGTCTTTTTTTGATTATTTTTGTGGTGGGGGTCACTGCGGTTATTTATTGGATAGGGCATTTTGAAAGGGAGCGGAATGTTTATGTTATTTCAACCCTTAAATCTGTGTCTGGTCTTAACCCCGAATCAACGGTTTTTTTTCGGGGCATTGCCGTCGGAAAAGTGAAAAAAATTCTGTTTGATCCCAATGATGCCGGCATTATTCTGGTTTCGGTTGAAGTCGATAAAGAAATTGTATTTACCAGAGGCGTTTTTGCGACCTTACGCTTAAAAGGGGTAACGGGGCTTACCCAGATTCAATTAGAAGATTCCGGTACGTTACCTGCTGTGTTACCGCCTGGCGATGATCCTTTATCCCGCATTCCTTTAGTGCCTTCCATGACTGACAAATTGATGAGCTCGGGAGAAGAGATTTTACACAAAGCGGATAATTTAATGTTGCGACTGAGTTCGTTGTTAACTGTTGAAAACGAAAAAAATATGGGTGATATTTTAAGCAACCTGAGCACGTTAACCGGTAAAATTTCTGAATTGCGCAAAAGCGTTGATAAGGCCTTGGCCGGTATTCCCGCTTTAACCACGGACAGCCAAAAAACCTTGGCTCATATCAACGAATTAACCCATGATTTACAGCTATTAACCGGCGACGTGCAAAACCTTAGTGCAAAAGCAAGTCATCTGCTTAATACCGGTAAGACGACCAGTGATTTATTAATGCAAACCACCTTACCGAAAGTGAATAAATTGCTTACCGAATTACAATCGACCGCCCAACAAGTAAAAAGAGCCGCTGCAGCGCTGGATAATAATCCACAAGCATTATTGCTGGGCCCTGATCAACAAGGTTCCGGCCCAGGTGAACCCGGTTATAAGGAACCCCAATGAAACCTTTATTATTCGGTTTGCTGGTATTTTTAACGGTCGTATTTAACACCGGTTGTAGTGTTTCAAAGAAGCATCCGGCCGTCCATGATTTTGGCCTGCCTGTTCCTGTTTTAAACATTAAGAATAACGAGCCTGCAATTACCGTGGATGCGCCCACATGGCTCTGGGATAATCGCCTTCGTTACCGACTGCTTTATGCATCGCCCACGCAAGTAGGTTTCTATGCACTGGATCTCTGGATTGCTTCACCGCCTGAACTATTTGAACAACTATTAATCGCCAGCAGCAAAACACAAAATCATCCTTTAATTATCAGGCTGACTGATTTTGAGCAGCAATTTGATGCACCCGATAAAGCCAAAGTCGTGCTGCGTTTTGTTGTGGAAGCCTATACGAATGACGACAAGAAAAAAATCCATACACAGACGTTTTATCTGGAACAACCCACGCCAACAGCCGATGCGGCAGGTGCTGTCAATGGTTTTGCTATGTTAACCCGGCAAGCCGCCGACAAAATTCAGGTCTGGCTGGGCGGGATTGCCCGATAAATAATAAAGCTGCATTCAGCGGCATCACCAGAAACAGATAATCGGCTTTAGTCGTCCTTTATCCGGGTGGTGTACAATGGTGCCATTTTTACCTACCTGGAACTCTCAATGGAAGCTTACCCCCCAAAAACCTGTTCAATAGACCGTTTGGTCACTCACCCAAAACTGGTCGCCGCCACAAAAGCCGGAACAAAAACCCAGCAACGTCGTGATGGTATTTATGGTTTGCCTGGTGAAACGTTTGACCTGGAAGGCATGACTTTTATTGTTACCGATTTAACGCGTCAGCGTTTAGGCGATATGACTGATGCACACGCACACGCAGAAGGTTATCCCAATCTTGAAGTGTACAAAGACATCATTTTAAAAATGCATGCAGGCATGACCTGGAATGCTGACAGTCTGGTATGGGTTCATACTTTTTCAGCTCAAACCGACCACTAACCTAATTGTATTTTTATCTATACTGCAAGCATTTGCGGTTTTTAATAATCAAAAAAACCAATATAGGTTGAGTTAGCGATAGAGTAACCCAACATTTACAAACTCAATCTGCTGCCCTACATCTCAATCCTCAAGTTTTTAACTCTTGATTCTTTGGCGAGACAGCGATAACAAATAATAGGTAAATATTCAAGCCCCCTCGCTTTGCTCTCCCCCCCTTTGAAAAATGGGAAGAGCAAAGCAGGGGCAGAGAGGGGTTTATTTAAAAAACATCCCCTAACTCAAGCCCCCCCCGAAAGTGTATTGGCTTTTAGTTGGAGCTGACTGCCAGCTCACGACCCATAACAGCCAGTCGGCTATGATTTTAGGCTTCCCTAAACCGGACATTCGTGACGTGTTGCAAACGACCCCTTGCATACATTCAATCCAGATTTCCGAATGTCAGCATCCCCACGGAAAGCTGACATTCGATTTTAGCGAACAAACTGGCACTAACGGCCAGCCGGCAGCAAAAAAGAATATTATTTATCACCAAACAGAGTAATTATTAGAGGTTTATTGCTATCGATTTGCGACATAGTTAATTTTTGATTAGTTGATATTGGCTTTATTCAGAGTTGTTATCTGGTAAATACGGCTGACGTGATTTGTTATTTATCCTTACGAAATAAAGACAACGTTATGATTTATATCTTCAATGCGTTTGAAAGGGTTGAAATGAAGATGTAGTCAACAGCGGAATAAGTCAGAATAATGACGGATAGATGACAAAATCCTACTAAATCAGTCGGTTGCAATGTTTTTTTATTGGATGTATAAATTTGCCCATGCCAAACCTATCGTAAGGTAGGGACAGAAAGTCGCGTATCCCATACAAACGGAAAGCCGGACTGCCGAATATGACCTCGTTAAAGTCATAGGAGGGAGGCCGGCTTTTTTTTAAGTTTTTTGTTGAACCGCAAAAGTAGCTTTGTAACCAGATGCCAGGGTAGATTGTTCATGTTATTTGGTTGATGCTACCTATATTTATTTTAGGATGTGCTAAATCTATACAACTGAATGAAAGAACAATGATTTTTTATTTTTATAAAAGAATAGGTAGCCAATAGACACAATGTTTTGCGTTTATTAATAGAGGTAGTCTGGTAACTGGCTCTTCTGTTCTAGCTTAATTAGTAGGATGTCTAAATATAGTTAAGCATTTTACGGAGAAATATTATGAGATGCAGTAATTGTAGGAACGCGGCCAAATTTGGCATATTGCTTTTGATAGCAATCGCTATATATCCAACAGGAGCGCTGTACGCATCTGAGGTGGGCAAAATGATAAACGAAATAACAGAAAGCGGTCGGGAGATAGACCAGAAATATAGAACTCAATACGGGAACCAGACGTACAAACGATTGCCTCCACTTGAAGATCCTTCCCCTACGTATAACCAATACAGGCAACCGGTCGCGGATATTTACGACAAACTTAATGCACAAAGAGTGCGAGCTGGCTTGCCTCCTCTCACAAGAAATAACCAAATTGATTTTCGGATGTTAGTAAGGGAATGTAATGCTGGTATTAGATATTCGTGTGTTCTTGCTCGGAATTTTTAAGATCTTCAATAGTAGCAAAGAGCGTTTCAATATTTACGTAATGTCTGACTTGACTGAAAAGTGGGAGCTGAAAGTAACAAATATTGAAAGCCGTTTTACATGTTTTCTCTACCAAAAAGCCGACTATTCGAGGTTCACTTAACAATGTATTTTCACGCACACGAATATATTTATCTAACTTATTTCAACGATGAAATAATAGCCCTTGATTTGCGACAAGATCAATATATTTTCTTGTCAGAATTTTCCGAGGTTATTTATTTAGCTTTGAACAATGAATTCAAGCAAGTACAAGAAAAGTTTGTCTTAGCAATTAATGGAGAGAGCTGCTTGCCTGATGATTTTGAAGAAGCTATTGAATATTTACGAGAGATAGGGATTTTGTCGAAGAATACTCATAATTACCCCTATATTAGGCGACTAAAGAAAGAAGGGTTTTCCGCAGGTGCACCTAATGTTGATTGGAGGATGTCCAGCAGTGATCTAGATAATAAAGTCACAAAAAAAATGATATTAGAAGCGTACATTTTACTTATAAAAGTATATTTTATTCTTAAGGTATTTGGATTTTATGGTTTAGTAAAGGCTATCAAACAAAGAGGGGGTGGTTGTATTAAAAGAGATGCCAAAGAATTCAATGTTCTTGTTACTGCCTTAAATAAGGCATGCTTCTATTTTCCGGTAAGAACAAAATGTCTAGAGTGGTCGGCGGCTTTAACTTTTATGGGGCTAAGAAGAAAATGGCAATGTAATATGGAGATAGGGGTGCAAAATTTACCCTTCGCGGCACATGCGTGGGTTAAAGCCGACGATAGGGTAATAGCAGACACCGAAAATTTACCAGAAACTTTATCGGTGATTCTTTCAGAGCCCTTTGCTAAAGGAGCGATCAAGTGATTCTTGCAGGAGTTTTTAACCAAGTTGACGAGAATACATTTAAAGAATTGGACTCTATTACAAGCGAAAAAATATGCAAGGATAAAATTTATTTTAAAAATAATTTCGTAAATATTATTGTAGGAAAAACATCTCATACCGTGGATCAGGGTAGCATACTGAGTCTTAAAGAAGCTTTATTGATAGGAAAGGTTTTTAATAAAAATAGTTATGAAACAATAACAAAAGAAGATTTAGAACAACAATCAGAAATCCCCAATCAATTTTTTGTGAAAAAATACTGGGGTAATTATATTTACCTAAGGGTAAAAGATAAAGTAGCAACAATACTTAGAGATCCAGTAGGACAATTCCCACTTTTCTACACCAAATTAGATTCAGGAGAATGCTTATTTTCATCTGAGATAGAAATCTTGATTGGTATGATAAAAAACAAGCCAGGATTTAATTGGAAATATTTCTCCTCTTACATGGTGCATGCTTTTATTACGACGGAACAAACAGCTTTTGATGGGATTTATGAATTGCCGCACGGGTGTCAACTCACTTATAACTCTATAAACGGCTTGATGGAATGTTCTATCGTCTGGAACCCATTAGACTATTTACAAGGCTATAGAGATACTGAAAACGCGAAAGACGATATCATAAATATAACATCAAATGTTATCAAAAGTTGGACTAGAAATACGGACTTAATATCTCTAGATTTTTCAGGTGGCACTGACTCTACAGGCCTTCTTTTTTTAGTAAATAAAATTTTGGATAAAAACCAAGAGATAAAACTTATCAACATGTTTCATCCTGATGTTTCATCTTCTGATGAAAGAAAATATGCTCGTGCGACTGCAAAGGACTTGGGTTTAGATTTAATAGAGTTCGATCACTCAAAAAGTTTACCCTATGATCCTGTATGTAATGCAATGCGCTTTAAACCTAATTGGCCTACGTCACTTTTATCTTACTTAAAAATTAACAACGATATAAGTTTTTTAATAAAAGAAAACAAAAATATCATATATATGAGCGGACATGGCGGCGATCATATATTTCTGTGCCCTCCACCAGTAACTTCTCTTTGTGATTACTTAATAGAGCGAGGTGGAAAAGGATTTAATGCAAAATTAGAAGAAATATACTCACTATTTCGCGAGCCTTTATTTTCAATTCTGCGCGAGATGGCTAAGGGTTTCATTTTTTATTATTTATGCTCACATTATAATCAATCAGCGTATGTGATAAGCAACTTTAAAAGGGCCCCTTGGCTTAGCAAAGAGGTGTTTTTGTTAGAAAAAAAAATGCGCTACCACCCTTTTTTTGATGGTGAAAGAACCACCAAAAGCTTACCAGGAAAATTTGGACTTATAGACGCCATATATAGTGGTTTATCTACTATAAAGACAGATATAAGGGACGATGGAACTAACCCGGTTTTTTTTCCGCTATTTTCGCAACCGTTGTTAGAGCTCGTTTTATCTATACCTACTTATGAGTCATATCATGACGGATATAATAGATATCTGTTTAGAAAGGCGATAAGTGATACCTTTAAAACTACTGCCGTTTGGAGACAAGACAAAGGAGAAACCAGCGGTATTGAGCAGAGAGGTTTGAAAAGTAACGAGAAACGAATATTGGAGCTTTGTTTGGAGGGGAATATGGTAAAACAGGGGTTGATAAATAAAGAGCAATTACACGCAGGCATACTTGAGGTAATGAATGGACAAAAGGATTACCAATGGGCAATAACAAATTTAATTTGTGCCGAAACATTCATGAATTATTGGAGTTAATTTTTGGGTTGCCCCCTAGCCGACAACCAAGCTTAATGTTGTTGACTTAAGAATTTTACTTTTCTCTACCTATTGTCACTTTAAACCTATAAAATCAACCTGATATACGTTTTAACGTATTGAAAATAAATAGGAAATTCTTAAGTAGTCAATAGTATTGAGATCTAGGGTGCGTTCAAACAGGTCGTTTGGTCTGTTTGGTTTTATGATGAGAAACGTATCCATTTTTAACCTAGTATAGGAGTCAAGAAAATGAAAGAATTAAACCGTAACAAAAAATTAAACCGTAACCGTTTAGTTACAATTAACGGCGCCGCAGCAAGGACTCAAGGAAATTATTCTGATAGAAATAAAGAACGGTATTATTATATTTATCCTAACCCTGAAAGGTTGCCTATGATAAAGTCAAACTAGTTGATACCTCAGTCCTTTCATGCTTCGTGGACGGAATGCTAGACAAGGACTACCCGCAAGGAAACGAAGAAGTGTAGTCATAGCTGCCGATTTTCGCTAGACGCTACGGCGCATATCGATGACACGCCCTCCTCACGGTAGTGAGGAGGGCGTGTTCGCTGAAGCGAATTGTCCGCATCCGCCGCCTTGGTTCCACTGCCAAGACTGTGCTGGTGTTTCTTTACGACATACTTCCCCCTAACGCTCAGCTAGCTTGTGGTGCTTATTGCCCGCCGCTATGAAAAGCTTGGACTACCCATACTCTCCTGCCTTTCCTGATCCATTCGACGCCAAAGCGGCCAGATGTAAACCCGCAAGGACGTTTTGACTAACGTCGTGAATGGTTGAAAGTCCCGAGAAAGAGCCAGAAACTTCGGCGTAGAGGCTTGGATTTCCTATCTTTATTCTTTAATTACTGACCACTATGTAATGATGACTGCATTAACCACACGACTCAAAAGTCTCCTCCTCCTCCGTCGCGGCATCCGACTTGTGTGGCAATCTGCGCCGGGCTGGACCAGCGCCAGTATCGTTCTCATTGTCGTGCAGGGAATTCTTCCACTTGCGCAACTTTACCTGCTCAAGCTGATCGTGGACGCAGTTACCGCTACACTGCAATACCCTGACAGAAATATCGATAACATCATCTGGCTGATTGTCGCTCTGGGTGCTGTGACATTGCTTGGCACACTTGCCGGTTCGCTGGCGACACTGGTCAGCGATGTGCAAGGGCAAGCGGTTACCGATCATGTCGCCACCATCATTCACGAACAATCGGTTGCGGTCGATCTAGCGTATTACGAGAATTCACAATATTACGACACGCTGCACCGCGCGCAACAAGAATCGTCTTTTCGACCAACGCACATCGTCAATGGCATGATCCAGGTTGGGCAAAACGGCTTGACGTTGCTTACACTTGTCGGATTATTGTTCTCGCTCCATTGGATGATTGCTGCTGTGTTGTTGGTTGCCACCGTGCCAGGCACACTCGTGCGTTTGCGCTATTCCCAGCAACTCTACTCGTGGGAACGTCAGCGTACATCGACCGAGCGACGAGCGTGGTATTTTCAGTGGATGATGGTGGGTGAGCCGCACGCTAAAGAAATTCGGCTATTCGATTTGGGCGCGCTGTTCATTGAACGCTTTCGCGATTTGCGTGCAACGTTGCGCCGTGAGCGATTACATCTCGCAAGGCGCCTCGTCCTGATAGATTTGCTGACGCAGTTCGCAGGCACGCTCGCGATTTTTTACGCCCTCGCGTACATCGCGTTTCAAGCAGTGCAAGGTGCAATCTCGATCGGCGGCTTAGTGATGTATTATCAAGCGTTTCAGCGCGGGCAAAATTATTTGCGAGAAATGCTCAGCGGCTTGGCCAATCTCTACGAAGACAGTTTGTTCCTCACCAACCTCTACGAATTTCTCGATTTGAAACCGCGCGTGGTCGTTCCAACTTCGCCGCAAGCAGTGCCACAGCTAATTCAACACGGCATCAGCTTCGATCATGTTCGATTTGATTATCCCGATGCAACACATCCGATACTCGATGACATCACGCTAACGATTCGGCCGGGCGAGCATATTGCGTTGGTCGCCGCAAATGGAGCAGGTAAGACAACATTGGTCAAATTGCTCTGCCGGCTTTACGATCCAACTGCCGGGCGAATCACTATCGATGGAATTGATTTGCGCGAGCTTGATCCCACTGCGCTGCGACGACAGATTAGCGTCATCTTTCAGGATTACATGCATTATAATCTTACCGCGCGTGAAAATATTTGGCTGGGCAATACTAAGCTGGCGTCGATGGATGACAAGGTGACGCAAGCGGCATGTGATACCGGTGCGGACAAACTGGTCGAAAAACTGCCGTTCGGTTACGATACGCTACTGGGCAATTGGTTTGACAACGGTCAAGAGTTGAGCATAGGCGAGTGGCAAAAAATTGCGCTCGCACGCGCGTTTGTCCGTGATGCGCAAATCGTCGTGCTCGACGAACCGACGAGCGCCTTGGATGCAAGCGCAGAATTCGAGGTGTTCCAAAAGTTTCGCGTGCTTGCTGCCGGACGCACGACGATTCTCATCAGCCATCGACTTTCGACGGTGCGCATGGCAGATTGCATCTATTTTTTGGCTAATGGCAAAATCACCGAGTCGGGTTCGCACGAGGATTTGATACTGCTCGGCGGAGAATACGCACGAATGTTTGAACTGCAAGCGGGGAATTATCGTTAATCTTAAGGTAGAATTAGGGACAGACCAGGCTTTTTGATTCACTCGTAGCAAAGAAAAGGACGCCCACTTTGTTTACCCAACAAGTCGGCTAGGCTTATCGTTATGACTGGCTGCTTTCGACCCTTATGTAAATATTTACATAAGGGTCGTTGAACTAAACCGCTAACGCGGTGGCAGCCCACCTCAGCGTTACGGTTAATGA
>JBAXXH010000046.1:0-26006 GCA_037127995.1 Methylococcaceae bacterium
CTGTCTTTATTAGGGTACCCCGGCTTTTTTACCGATCCTTTCCCAGCTCTGGAAAAAAGCTATCGCATTGACCTAAGTACCCGGCGTGTTGAAAAACGCAACTATCAAGCGTCGTTAAATCCTCCCATTTTGCACCGTAAAGAATTATTTATTAGCCCGAATGATCCGCATAACGCGCAATTTAAAGAACTGACCGCTACCGCCGAACAACTAGGCTTATTTGAAAATACCCTGCGTATCGGCTTTAAACAAGCTTGGGAAAAGCTGATTGCCGAAAAAGGCTTTCAACTGGTTGACCATCAATTTGTGCCTATGGGTAATGTGGAAGATCAAGATGATCAAGCCGTTGAGCCCAGCCCAAGCGCCGCCATTGCCCGGCATTTAACCGCGCTGTCGCGCAGCAACTTGTCGGCACCGATGCAATGTCTGGCACGGCACGGATTTTTGGAAGGTAACTGGTCGGTATTTGATTACGGTTGTGGCAGAGGCGATGATATTCGTAACTTAACCGCCAACGCCATTACCGTGTCCGGTTGGGACCCGCATTATGCGCCGGAGCAACCCAAACAAGCCGCCGACATTGTTAATTTGGGCTTTGTTATTAATGTCATCGAAAGTTATCAAGAACGTCTTGACGCCTTATTGGGTGCTTACCACTTAACCCGGCAAGTCTTGGTGGTATCGGCCATGCTGGTTAACCAAAATACCTTTAAAGGCCAGACCTTTAATGACGGCGTTATTACCCAGCGCAATACGTTTCAAAAATATTTTAGTCAAAGCGAGTTAAAAGAATTCTTAAGCGAAACCCTGGAAACACAAGCCATTCCGGTTGCTCCCGGTATCTTTTATATTTTTAAAGACCCCGATGCCGAACAACGCTTTTTGCTTAATCGACAACGCAGTCACCGCACCGTGTTGCGCCTGGCCTACCGTTCGGCCAATCCCGCCCTGCCTAAACTGTCGCGTAACGAAAAACATTATCTTGCCGCTAAACCTCTGCTGGATCCGCTGTGGCAACAAACCCTGGAATTGGGACGCCTACCCGAAAAAACCGAAATTGAAAATCTGCTGGCGCTGATACAACACTTTGGCACCACCCGTAAAGCCCTGCACTTTATGCTGGCGCAGTTTGATGAAACGCTATTAGAACAAGCACGGCAAAGTCGCATCAATGACTTGCTGACTTATTTTGCCTTGGAGACTTTTTCCAAACGCAAACCCTACAAACATCTGGAAGACACGCTACAAAAAGACCTCAAATCTTTTTTTGGCGACTATCAAAACGCCATTGCCAGCGCGACCGCGCTATTATATAAAATCAGCAACGCAGAACTGATCGCCGCCGCTTGCCTGCAAGCTGCCGAACAAGGCTTGGGTTATCTTGATGATGAAGCCGCTTTGCATCTCCATTCGGACAGGGTCGAACAACTCCCTGCCCTGCTCCGGATTTACAGCGGCTGTGCAACCGTTCTGTATGGCGACATAGAACAAACCGATGTCATCAAAATTCATAGCCAATCCGGCAAACTTAGTTTAATGCGCTACGATGATTTTAAAAGCTTGCCGTTACCGCGTTTACTGGAACGCGTCAAAATTAACCTGCGTACCCAATCCTTTGATCTTTACCACTATGGCGAAGACTACGAACCAACTTATTTGTACTTAAAATCACGCATCATCAATGAAGAATTTTGCAATTATGCCGAACAACTGAGCTTTGATGAACACCTGCAAGCCTTAAATTTATTTGATTTAAGCGGTTATGGCCCCAGACCGGATCAGTTCCGGGAGAGTCTTGCTCAGGCCCGGTGGGAAATTAACGGTTTTACCTTACTACGCAGTCAAACCATTCCAGACGTGGATGATCACTGTGGCCAAAACCTCACTTATCGGCAACTGCTTGAATGCGGCGAAATCCAACACACCACCGGCTTGGCCAATCGCCCCCAACAACCAGACAGCTATACCGCCCTGTATGAGTTGGCCACGCACATTCTTGATCCGGTGATTGACTACTTCGGCATGATTAAGCTGACCTACGGTTTTTGCTCACATGAATTAGGCAAACACATTAACAAACGGGTTGCCCCAAAGCTTGACCAACATGCCGCACACGAAGTCAATTCCAAAAAGAACCTGATCTGCCCTCGTTTGGGCGCCGCCATTGATTTTATCGTTGACGATGAAAACATGCGTGAAGTCGCTGACTGGGTGGCAGAAAACACCCCGTTTGACCGACTGTATTTTTACGGAGAAGACCGGCCCATCCATGTCAGTTATGGCCCGGAACAAAAAGGTGAATATATCGATTTGGTGATAACTGATACTGGGAGGCAGGTGCCAAAAAAACGGAATATACATTTTTAGCTTTTTTGGTAGCCTAAAACTATAACATCTAGCCCTTTTGGACATGTGAGTGTATTTATTGTATAAACTTGCAATCCTTTGCAGTAAAGATATTATTATGGAGTCGATTTATGAGCATACAGCCGTATAAGCTAGAAGTTATAGATCATTTTGAAGACTGGTTTGTATGCTCCGAAACCATCGGAGAATTTAATACAATCAATGAGGCAATAACCTGCTTTCTAAATGAACGCAGAAATATTACAGAAATGAAGCGTTCAACGGACGCAATAGATGAATGTATCTCTGAAAACTTTGGGGATAATTAGGATGACAATGATCAGTACAATAAAGGATTTATAATCAAAATATACAATAACAATGAGGAGATTGTCTCACAATATTTTGAATATGATACCGCATCTCATTCTGTTGAATCTGATTCGATATTCGAACTCAGCGAAAATGAACTTACTACGGAAGAGGTCAACATCCTTACAGCACGCCTAACGCATCATTCCAATCTTATTAAGAAATCGTATAGGGTTTGCCGGTGTCAGAGACACTTTAATGTACTGAGAGAAATGGCGAGAACTTGTGAGACCCTCTCGGTTCCTGGTAACAAGATGTAAAAATAACATCAACAAAGCATACGACTGCACTTATATTTTAATCAATACTATCAATAACTTTTGCATTCAAATGTTTTTTAAATACTTCAATTACAACTTGAACACCTTGATTTAAGCTTTCAAAATCATCTTCTATTCTATAATAAACGTCATCTGACTCTGAAATTGAAATTCGACGTAATACGCGCAAATCCTGATCAAAAAAAGTATTTTGAGCAAAAAAAATAGTGATTTCTTGATTTTCATATATCCCACCTTTTGGTGAAGATGAAAAATTTAAAAATTTCCACCAATCATGTTCGCCCACTAATCTCGAAGCTTCCCATGCATAAAGTTCGTCATGATCACTCGGAGGAATCCATAATCCCATTTCACCTTCGACTCCACCTACTCCCATCCACAATCTACATCTAAGGAGTAAACACACATTCTTAAAAATATATAGATGCCATTCGTCAACCTCCTCTGGGCACTCTAACCAATCCAAATAATCTCCATTTTGGTCATCTGGTTTATATGGTATTGAAACATTGAACACATGATATCCCATCATATTCGGAGGGTGAGAAGCCAGTGTACCTGTCCCAATCGATTTCAATAGGATACGAAAATCGTCTGGTAAACAAGCAATATCTTCTTCGCAGATATCTGCCGGAGCTATTTCAACAGCCATAACCCTTCAGCACGATACACGTCTATTTTCTCTTTAAGGATAGATATTCTATTAGAAAGTTGATTTAAGTCTGTATAATTGGCTCCCGTTTCAAGACGTAATTGTTTCATGCTACTAATCTTTAGGTGACTATTTTAATTAGCTTCTGAAGCTAATCTAAACCATTTAACCGCTTCAATGTCATCACGTGAAATACCATCTCCAGTTGTATGAATTACACCCAACTCGAATTGTGCATCTCTATTTTCTTGAGCAGCTGCAAGCTTAAACCAATTAATGGCTTCTAAATAGTCCTGAGCTACTCCTTTACCATCTTTGTAACAAAGACCAAGTAAATACTGTGCAGAAGCAAACCCATATGCAGCAGTTTTTTTATACCAATTGATAGCATACTCATCACGACCTAAACTAACATTATCCAAATTCCAACAGAACTCCAACTCACTAATTTTACTTTCAAGCAGAGATATTACGTCATTATGGTTAGGACATTGATCTCGGTGAACAAACTGATAAGGTATTTGAGTCGAATCATAACCATAAAAATAAAAATCAACATCAACATCAACATCAACATCAACATCAACATCATGACCAACAAGATAAATATTTTTCATTAGAGGCTTTTTTCCCTCGGGTATATCCCCAAAAAGAAAATCATCTCCATGTTCAAACCAATAACAATCGTCATTATGACCATCAAATTTATAAGGCATATCAATATTCATCACATGGTATCCCGTATAACTGGGCGGATGAGATGCCAAAGTACCAGATCCAATTGCTTCCAACAGCATACGAAAATCGACAGGGAAATTGATAATATCGACTTCACAATCATTTTTTGACAATACCTGACTTCGCCACAACTCTAAATTGCGAAAAATTTCTATTTTCTCTTTAATAATAGAAATCCTATTAGAAAGTTGATTTAAATCAGTTTTAGTGGGCTCCATATCAATACCTTATTATCTTATGCCACCAATCTCTCGGTGAGTATTTTAATTAGCTGACGTTGAGTCTCAACTGGCAATCGCTCAATTCGACTAATAATCTCATCCATACTTATTTGGTCGAGATACAAAGTAACTTGAGTCTCAATTGGTTGCAGTGCCTCTTGTTCTACAACCGTTAATTCTGCTGGCGGATTATTCAGTAATTTTAAAAATTGTTCCGCTTCATATTTTGATAATTTTTGTATATTTTCCAATGAAAAAAACTGTTTTTGCCAATCATTAATTTTTGAATGTCTTAGTTTTTCAGTTAATTCAGCATGTCGCGCTCTAATAGAAAGTAAATAAATATTAACCTTATCTCGACCATCATCAGATAAATATTCAGGTGCAGCCATAAGCTCTTTTTCAAGAGCAATGCAGCGACTTAAATCCAACGAATTAATCTGTTCGGTAAGTTGAGTTCTTGGTGCTAACCAATCTGTAGAACATTTAAGAGCAGCATCAATTCGTTCCTTAGCTAAGGCATCATAGATTGCTCCGACATCCCAGGCTGACTCAATTTCTTTAGCCTCTAAGAATTCATTTAACTCGCTGAGTTGACGTTGGGACTGTTGTTTTAACAACTCTTCCAAACGTTCAGGGCTGATATTATTACTTTCCCATACAGCTACATCCGTGAGAATTCGTTCTAGCAATGTAACAATATCGGCAACCTCACTCTCATCTGCGGTTCCAACAAATATTTTTCTTAGACGACCGGCTTTTACTAATGTATCGCGTAAGACTCCTTCGTTTTCAAGAGTCAAACCAAATAAATCGCCAAGAATATTACTTTGGTGTTTCAGCATTTCGCGTAACCGATTTTGACGAGTCTCTATAGCTTTGATTCGAGCACTTATTTCGTCAGCTTTCAGGACTGAATGAGCGCCTTGAACCCCTTTAATAAGATCATCACCTTTGGTAATCGAATCACGTAAATCACGTACAGGCGTTGATTCTGTTGGGCCGGACTGCCTCGGATAGTCTTCACTTTCGTCAAGCGTTAACGAAAATTTTTGTTTTGCTTCAACCTGAGCGATGCTATGTTGTACCTGTACTTCCAAAATATGAGCTTCTGATTTAAATCCAAGCAACTTAAGACTTTCGACATTTTGTTCCATTTGGTAACGAAACTGACTGACTTTAGCCATAGAATTGCAACTTTGACGAGGCATCCAATCATGTAGAACTTCTGATAGCATTTGATGAATCATAGATAATAAAATATCACCATCATGAATCAATTGCTCAGGCCAACAGCCCTCATTTTCCATCATCCGCTTTTTTTTGATCAACTGGTTTGCTGCTTTCAGAAGCTCACCAACCGCATTCTGACGTTCCGCTCTTTCAATGTTGCGTTCCAACTGATCAAGATCATCTTTTGAGTCTTTAAGCTGTAATGATATTTGCTCCGCATGATCTCGCAAATAGAGGTAAGTACCCTCTAATGTTTCAGGTAACGGATCAATTTTCTTGGTTTGCGCAGCTTCCTTAGCTATGTCACATATAGCTTGATAGTTTTTCTCCAACTCCCATCGATTCAATAAGCTACGCCACCTTCCTTCAGAATCTTCAGATAAAAATCTAAGGGTGCTTTGTTCAAGTATGGACTTTTCAAGAAAATGACGACCTTTTTGAGCTGGAAATGCTTCATTTACCCAATCACTTGAAGCGATCATTTCTCCCTTACGCTCTATGCGCCGAGGAGGACTTATACCGCCCAGCAATAATCCCAACATTAATCCAGCTGATGCTGCATTCATCCCATAAGGGGGAGCAATGAGGGCTTTGAGAGACTTATAAAGCGTAAGCTTTGGATCGTCTTGATGATTTTTCTGTAGCCATTCAAAAACGGCTTTTACATTTTGCTCAACCGGTTCCGTCAACTTACCATTAGAAGAAAGTGTTTTCCAACTACGTGCTAGTAAAGAACTCACTCGATTTTGCAATCGCTTAGGTTGAGCTTGCACCCAATTACCATCAACTTGGCGGGCAATCAAGCTTCTTGTCAGTTGAGCGCAATCGCCTGCACCACCACCCGCTGAGGTTGCAAAACCATCAAATGGAAAAGGTAATACATTAGGATAAACCTTACTAAAAATTGCATCTCCAACTTGTTTTAATCGTCCTTCAGAAATATCTTGAAAACCGGCAACCCAAAATAAGCGCCTTTTAATGGCTTCTTGTGAACCTTCTTTAAGGGTCTGCCGACTACGTTCTATTTCTTCCGGTACAAACCGGCGAAAACGCTCACGATCTTCTGGACTCATCTGATCATCAAACAAATGCAGACGACCAATATGATCGGCTAATACCCCATCCTGGTCAGACACGCCTACAACCCAAATTGGCGCTAATTTACACCCAATGCGCATTAATTCAGAGGAAAACACCGTATTAATTGTTGCCTCTATTTGATTTATATCTTCATCCGGATGGATATAAACATAGATCACTTTACCTTTTGCGTCCGTAGGTGTTGTAGCTTGCTCCCATTCTTGAAAAACTCGCTGAATGATCTTCTCAAGGATATGGCTGTGGGCAAACTGTGCCTCGAAGTACCATTCCTGTGTTGAAATGTCATTACGTAAAGCAAAATCTGTTGCAATATTGCTTAACTCAGTATCAGTTGCACCTCTCCGTACAAACAGATTACGGATGGCATCCGCTGTAAGTTTACCTTGCTGTTTTCGTAACCACTGTTGAAATTGACCACGGGTTGAAGCATCGGCAATCAGTTCATACTGACCAAGATCGCGATTCCACTCAATAGCACCAAGATCTTGGCTTAATGCCTGCAATGCACTGGATAAAGATCCTGATGTTAATGCTGTGGCTTCACACAACAAATAATTCATATTATCTTGGCTTTGCTTGCCAACTCTCATCTTCTCCAAGATAGCAACCCCTGCTAACACTTGGCGCTGCTCATGACTTAGATGTGTCGAAAATTTTTCTAATAATAATTGCAACGTTTCAGCAACAGAACTGCCAGATTCACGTTCCGCTGCAATCATTTCAGGCAACATGCTGCTTAATATCAATTCAGCAGCGCTAACCTGACGCAGTTGTCCGTTTTTTAAAGCACTCTCGGAAGAAATTCGTTCGATCATCTCCTTAATGAACGTCAGGGCTGAACGAGATTGAACGACATCGCGTTGTCGAGTTAAAAACCAGGTAGCTAAGGGATGTAGAGGCCAACAACCTTGTGCAATGACACGGGTAAAACGCTCAGCATCACTCCAAACCGGAAATGTATTGAAACTAGGCAATGCACTATTCATCCTTTGCCAACTATCATGACATAGTCGTTCCATACCTCCGTCTTGCCAAACCTGATTTAATGCAGCTTGCTCTTTACCAATCATGTGTGCAAAAAGCGTTTCCAGATTTGTTGATAAGTACCACTTCTGAGCTGAATCAAAACGTGTAATATAGCGTTGTAATTGACGAAGATCAGCACTACCAAAACGCGTTAAATAAGCCTTCAATTCATATTGGATAAAACCAATAAATAGTACTTTTGAACTGTTATCTTGAACGCCCTGAAATATTTGCTGTAGAGCAGCATCACCGGCAAGAAGCGGCTTCTCGGCAGCATATTCCAAATAACGCCCAAACTCATCAAACAAAATAACAACGCTTGAAAAAGCACCATCTTCAGCACAATAAACATCACACAAGGTATTAATCAATTCTTGTGCTGATTCCTGTCCTACTACAGGTATTGGAGTACCGTTTGCTTCTAAATATAAAGCGTCAACTTCGTTGTAAATAGTTTCATCATTATCACGTAAGCGAGCACAAATATCTTCAGCATTCAGTCTAGGAAGGCGTAATGCAAAGCTTTCAACTCGAAAAACAAAATTCCGTTCGACAAATTGCTCGGCAGATTCGAATCTTGGCGACAAAGCCCTAATTGCACCAGCATCGACACCATAGCGGTGTAACTGAGTCATTACAGCATGGATTAAAGCATTGCCGAGATGAAATCCCGCCATACCATCTAATGTTAAAGTTAATACTGGTTTTACTAACTTCGCCAAATCAGCCTGAATAGTCTGGCCAATATCAGCGTCAGCTTGCGTGATATTCGCAACTATTTTATTCGCTATTACGCCTTGTGGATCACCAAGAAGAGTGGCGCTAGTTAACGCTAAATGAGACTTACCTGAACCATAGCCAGCGACAACAAGCCAATATGGGTTTACTTCTTCACCACGCAATCCAGCATGTATCGAACCCAGGAGATCACGAACGAAGCTAGCGCTGTCCTTAAGTGTATGACCACCGCCTATCCCGTCACTTTCAGCATCGCCGGCACCATGGTAACGTGGTCCATGAAAAACAAATGCTTCAGCAGCTTTTTCCGCTTGAGCTGGACGCTCATCCACCCAACGTAACTGTACTGCACCTTCAAAAAAATGCTCGGTATGAAAACTAACCAACTCTCCAACTTTCATAAAACTAATTCCTTATAACCGTATTAAATAAGTTCACTGTAAATAGCTGATAAAATTTGTTCTGTACTCTTCAAACGGAGAAGTATAGGGGTTCCGGTATATCGATCTACCTGAATAATGCCGTTATCCGTCATCCAATCAAGCCATCTGGCAATCATGGACTCGTCCCACCCCATAATTAAAAAACACCGACTCTGTTGAGAGAAACAATCCAAAGAAATTTGATTATCAGAACAAAACAGCTCGTCCCATACCAAATATAAATAGCCGGCATAAACGGGGAAAAACACTTTTTCAAAGGGAGCACTTTGGCGAACTAATGACTCATCTTCTGTTTGCTGTAAAACGCCAATATGCCCGAAGCAGCTATTTTCAAGATAGCTGCGCACCACCACGCCAGAAAGTGATTTCAGATAGCTTTTTTCCCCATGCCGATCAACCAAGAAATCCAACAAACTCGCTTGTTTAAAACATCCGCCGAGGCGAAAACCACCTTCTGCAAAGAGTGCAAACCAGGCATCAGCTATGCCGGTTGCCGGTGATGACAACGTATAACGTCTGCACAACATCAAGTGAAGTAACCATAAGGTTTGGGTCTCGCTCAAAAAAGGGTCTTCCTGTAAGATAACTTGACCTAATGGTGTTAATCCAAGCTGCCAATTACCGGATTCTTTGCTAACCGTGATTAACCCCATGCCATTGGCATAGTGAATCATGGGGTCGACTTTACCCGTACTTTTACCTGTTGGAATTCCCGTTTCAGCACCAATAGAAACTTTGTCACCTTGCCCTCTTCGTTTAGCAAAAGGAAGTAATTGAGATAATAAGCGCCTTTCAGGTAAAAAGGTCTGAGGGAAGTTAAGTGGTAAAGAGTGAATCGTTATAACTGTATTGTTCATGCCTTAGCTTCCAAAATCTCGCTCTTCAAGCGATGTCACCGAAACTAAAATAGGCTTATCCTGTAAAGCGCCACTTGAAGTAAGTACGGGGCCGAGTGACCAACACTGCCCTTTTTGTAGTTTTGCTAAACGCTCACCCCACTCAGCTTTGGAAACGCCTGGCGTTGCTACACTAAGTAAATCAGCAAAACGATTAATTTCTGTATTCGCTGGTTTAAAAAAGAGTTTATGCCCCGCCTGAAATAAGCGGTCACGCTGTTCCTGATCAAACTGACTGGTTGTTTGAGTTGCCAGCATCATCGACAATCCGAACTTACGACCCTCTCTCAGCATTTTATCGATAGGAGAATCGCTACGATGATCCAAATTCTGAATTTCATCCAATACCACCGGAATGGGTCTGTTCTTACTACCTGTATTACAGGCGTAATCATACAAATCCCATAATGCAAATTCGGTAACTAACTTCTGAATTTCCCTTGCGACTCCCTTAAGCTGTAACACATGAACCCATTGATTAGATGAAGTTAACATTTGCTCCCATGCAGAATCGGCTCCTTCCCGGAAAGGTTGAGATTTGATAAACGGTTCTAATTTATTGGCCAACGATTCACCATACTGACTATCTTCGCGTAGACGAATCAGCACGCCATTCAAAGAAAAATTTGGATCTTCTTCGATTCCAGCCTCCAAAGTACGAACTAACGCTGAAGATTGCTGATCCCCCATCGTATTAAACACAGAAGTAAAAATACTGGTTATTCTTGAAGCCACTTGATAAGGATTTTCTTCAATTGCCGGTATTGAAGGATCTATAATTTGCAGTTGTCGCCTAAATGGATTTAATGGCAACTTATCAGTTATGACAAAATGATTTTGTGGCTTTGCTACATCACGAAAGCGTTGTTCTACTTGTAGTGGAAGAAATCCATCGGTGTAATCAATAATTAACGATCGCATACCTTCCTTAGCCATTTCTGCCAATAAACATTGAATGCCGTAAGTTTTTCCAGATCCAGACGCGCCGAATAACAACATGTGTCGATTAGGCAATTGCGGATGACCATAATGCCAATAAACAGGTTCACCATTACTTTTGTTACCAATCAAAAGCTTCTCAGGTATCGAACTAAATGTTGATTTCGATGGTGAAATAACTTCAATAGCTACCTTAACTTCCGGCTTAGGTAAATCTATAACGTGATCATCAATGACCGGCACTTCAACTATCTCTGTAACCGGCAATACTATCAACGTCTCCGATTCAATCTGTTGTGAAACCGGAGGATTAACTTTTCCTATTGTTTCTTGGGATTCTTCAGTGGCTTCTTCATTCAATTTTGTTGGCGCTGTAGTTGACTCACTGGATAGCTTAAATTTCGGTCTTACTGAAATCGGCTTCCCAGGTAATTCCACTTTTTTAATAATATCGGATTTACCTGTAAAAAGTGACACTACGCCCTGATAACCCATTGCAACATGACAAATCGTAAAATTATCGGGAATCTCTAGTGGTGGTAAGACAACGTTAGGGGGCAATGTAATTTTTTCTAATGTTACATCTGAACTGGGATTATCTGTCCAGAAAGTAAAAATAGCTGCTTGCCAATTAATTTCATAATACCCTTCCGCCAATTGCTCCAGTGCTACCCCTAACTTCTTTCTGTGTTGCTCTGACTTGGAAATTATTGATCGGGAAGTAATTGATCGTTGTAATTGTGCCCACCAATATCGACGATCAAAACTCACTCTACGAATATCACTACGATTGGGTGCAAATAGCTGAGTCAAATGGCTTAATCCATCTTGAATTTGATCCCTAGCCTTAATTAGATGAGTAGAGTTTTGCTGAGCGAATTTACACTCTATCAACACAGCATGAATTAACGGTATATCATTTTCACGCATCACTAAAGACAATTGCAGAAGATCAGGGCGATGAACCACATCACTACCTACAAACCAATGCAATAAAGAATCAATAGGTAAGAGCTGCACCATCTCGACTCCCGTAGGCATACCCAATAAACGCGCTACCGCAGCAAAGCCAATTACCTCACGTATCTTTTCCCCTTGACCAACCACTGCACGCAATGAAGAAAGACCAATTATTTCCTCAGCCTCTTTCACTACATTGACCGCCATCATTTCAAAATCATCACCTTGTTGAAACGGCAGTAAGCCTGCTAAATGGTTTTTAACCATATCAGTCAGCTGAGTTAGCGTGTCTTGCTCGGTGGAGATTGATAAATTCAACTCACCATAAGCACCTAACCCAGAAGTAAAACCGACAATTTTGCGTTGGCCATTGGTATCGCTACTTGCCAATAAATGTTTATCCACAAATGGATCAATACAAGCCACCCATTGCGCCTTACCATGCATAGTCTCAACAACTTCTTGCCATGGCTCATAATTTATATGACCAAAAATAAGATGTTCATCTTCAGGATTTTGAGGATGACGCAGACGAGCAGACATATCGGCATGATAGGTTTGAATGCGTAACCTACGATTACTTAAAAGACTTTGCCGACGAAACTTAGTGCCTTCCTGAATAGGTCGCGGATACTCACAAATTGGAAATTGGCTAATATTACTGTCATTGAAATCATACTCAAAAGGCAATGCCGATTCGGCCTCCCCGGTCAGTTCCCCTGCTAAAAATCGAAATAGAAAAGCAATATCATAAAGACGTGCTTCTTTATTAAGCAGAGCCACCATTTTTTTCTGTGATGGCGCATAATGATGAGCTACCGACAAAATTATTGGGCGGCCTTGCTCCCGATAAGCCTCGGTAACTTTATCACGCCATGCGGTCAAGCGACTTTCAACCGCAAGAGGTGAAGATGAAGTGGAATAAACCATTAACTCACAATAAAATGGAGGCCAATCACTGGGACTACATTTCAAATAATCTCGTAAAAATCGATCCACGCCCGACAGAATTGTCACCAACTCTTCAACATGAACGGCCAGAATGCGTAAGCCATCCTCAGCAAAAGGATAAAGCGAAAGATAGTCCCTTAAAACTCTTACAACAACTTCACTTTCTTCAGTCCACCTGACATCATCGGATATATCGTCTTCGTCATCTCCCTCTTCATCGCGCAGTAAGGTTTGCACAGCAAGACTTTTTTCAGTTGAAGGCGGCGTACCCAGGTAATGCAACAAACCAAAGGATTTTATCTTGGCCGACAAATTTTTATTATCATCAACCACTAAAGCCGCCAAAGGACGATGAATTTCCACTAAATTCAGCAACCTGTTGAATATAGATTTGCCATTGCGGGTAACTAAATGTTCCCCCACAACCTCCGGAAAACTATCACATAAAAAACGAGCTCGACCATGAGTCAACTCCAAAACAGGTGGACTGATTCCCCAAGCCACTGCTGAGCGTAAATAATCATCGTTAGGATTCATGCGCTCATCAACCAGCAAAAATGCCTTATAAAATCTGCGCAATAACTCTTCGCTACCGGTAATATTTTTATTCAAAACGCTTTTAGCGAGTTTCTCGTAAGTAGCTTGCAACGCTAAAAAAAACTCACTCATAGCATAATAGTAACCTTGACCCATAAAGCATTGAAGCCAGTTCCGATAAACTGTACTAAGATCCCGTAAATCATCCCAAATCAATTGATCGACATTATTTGCGTTAATGTCAGCCGCCAGATTTATTATTTGCATCTGACTCAATGCTTGGCTCACAAGACGATTCGCCTCGTCTTCATCAGAGGCAAAATAAAGCGCCGTCATAACTACTGCGGGCATTTGAAAAGCGGGGAGCATTCTTACGCCATTACTGACAAAAGGTTCCCATTGTTCCAGAACAGTCCGCGCACAAAAAAAACGTACCCTTTCAGGATGGGTTGGACCGAATGACCATTGAAAAACTCGAGACTTAAACGATTTAATCTCTTCATCAGCAACGATGACAACCCGAAAACATACATTGGGTCTTGCCCGACTCGTACCATAAGTCACTAGCTCCATATTTAACGAGATAGGAACAGGATCCAGATGGCTCCATTGCTCACGCCAGTGAAACGTCTGATCGCTATCACTCGACATACGTAAATCAATTTGATTAAACAATTCAGCTAAACCGCCCAAACAACCAGTCAATAACTCGCCAGCCAAACTTTTTACATCTATTCCCTCATCCAAATCGGCATCAAGATCGTGACTAAATCTGTCAACCACGACTTCAATTTTTTTTATACTATCCGCCAAAGCGCCTCTTCCGTTCTGCGCCTCAAATTCCAGCAACGTATTCCATATTGCTTGTAACATCACTTCAAGACTAAACCCTGAAAGCCGTTGTATTTTATCGCGGGAAGGTTTCTTGGCATCAGTAGGAAGTTTTAAAATAGCCAGAATTGGCACTAAATCTGTCTGCATCAACCTTGCTTTAGCTTCAGCATTCGCTTTAAAAATAAATTCATATAACGTATCGCTAAAAGCCTTTATATCCGGGTACAGTGTCTGCGCACTTAAAGTTTCAGGAATTTCAAATTCAGCATCACTATCAGCCAGTTTCTTTTCTATTTTTTTCCAAGCTTTATCTTGTTCAGTAGTGCTTGTAAAACGCTGATGTGAAATAAAGACTTCAGCTTCTTTAATTAAATTAGCGTGTTTTTTAGTATTTTTTACGTTTAATAATGGTGGAATATCCCAAAACGGTAACGTTTTGTAACAACACTCAATAACTTCGTCCATTGAATCGAAATTATCCTTATGACTAAAGACCTCACGTTCAAAAAATTCAGCAAGCCTGACTAACCGACGTGGACGTACTTTAAAGAGCTGATGCAACAGACCATCAAACCTTTCAATTTGAAGCTCTGTAGCATCCAGACTAAGACGTTGATTGATGGTGTCAATCCATGGATTAAATCCTTGTCCTAATTCATTCCATAACCTATTTTCATCAACTAAATGAAAATTTGCCAACCCCCCTTGATCAGATGCATGATTAAAGCCTAATAGCACAACAACTAAACCGTCCTTGTTTTCAGGCAAAGTAAGGTTACGATACCACGTTAACCGATCATCTAAATCTATCCACTTCAGTTCGCCATTTTCTGAAATCCCACCGCACTCAGCCATGGCTTTTTTTAGTGTTACTTCGCTCTCACGCTGACACCATGCCGTCCATAAGTTTTTTGCTACTCTAAAATGGCACTCTAAATGACCATGTTCAAGACTTTCGAGACGATAGGCTTCTAAAGAACTAAAGAGCTTAAAGGTACTATAAGGATCAAGACTTTCGACAATAAAACGTGCTTCCTTAACACCATCAGACGCGGCCATTACCCTCGCCCATTCTTTTTTTAAATATTCCGCTAACGTCTCGGTAAAAAGGTTCATGCTAATTCCTTATAGAATAATTATCCGGGATTTTTAACCATTGATACTGCATCGGACAGTTCAACCAAAAATCCGCCCTGCTGTAAAGCTTCTTCGACCCAAGCGGTACTTGAAGAAACGGCGTAACTATCACCATCGGCCTCGTTGCCGCACCAATTAAGTGCTACAGCAAGTTGTTCGCCGCCTAAAGCAATCCCGTAATGGGCAAAAACCCGCTGATAAAAATGAGTCAAGCGAATCCGTTCACCCGGAGTGACTAAGGCAGCAACTAAAAAACGTAACAAGCCTTGATGGAGAGTAAAACGTTGACCGGTGCCTTTACGTGGTACAACCAAACCAATTTCTTTAGATAATTTTCTAAAATGTCTAAATACATTATCATCACCATTCTTCAAATCATTTTTGGTTGCTTTTAAGCCATCTTTAAATAAATCAGGTGACCTTAAGACCCGATAAAGCATTTCATCAATACGATTAAATGAACCCTGTGCCATTTGTCGAATTGGTGATTCAATTGTTGCATTAAGATCGGTTACTACCCAAGCATAATTTCCAATAAAGCCTGGTGTATATTTTTCTGATTCATCAATTCTACGTGCTTGAAAACAAAGACTACGTAACACTTGCATTGAGCAGAGAATTTGTAATAATTCCAGTTTCTCAAGAGTTCCGATATTTGATAAGCAAATATTTCTTATCTCATTAGTAAATAAAAATGCCTCAGTACGGCTTGCTACTGGCACCCAACCAAATCTTGATGATTTTAGTTTCTGATTAATTTTGTACTTGTCTAAGGTGTTTTCAATAAGATTGGCGAGAACGCCCAGTGAACCAAGCGACTCTTCCAGCATTTTATGCAGACCGTTCTCAACTTGGTTTTTCAAGTCACCTATTCGATTGTTTAGATATTGGTATTCTTCTAATTCTAACAACGAGGTTATTTCTACCGAATTTAATTGTTCAAAAAGATTAGCTATCTGTAAAAACAGTAACTCACCTCCTCTACCCATAAAATTCCTTAGATTATCGGCGAAATATTTCTTTGACGATTCCCAGTCTTCAACTTTTCCTCTATTTCCATTAAGGGCCTCGGCATGTTTCCAATTAACTTCGCGGGACAACAGAGCAGTGGTCGCGGGAAGAAAGCTATAAGTTACCCAAGTACGATTTTTGGCAACGCCAACAAAACCGCCGAATAGGCTTTGAATCAAACGTAGAGTTTCTTCCTGTTGATCCTTGGTGCCACCGATTCGTTCTTTAACGGTTTCTAATGCATCCAAGTAAGCTAATCGATGAGCAGGATGCCTAGTTTCCAATTTAGAGGAAGAAAAAAATGAAAAAAGCTTAAGAGCAATTCTATCTTCTGGCCAATAATAAGGGGTTTCACCATTTTCGGTGCTCAGCCTAAACTGATAACAACCATCACCATTTTCTTGTTTTGGCGATGCAAATATCAATAAAAATTCAGCTAAATATTCTACAGGGGTTTGATCCTTATAAAAGCGTCTACCGTATAAACGAATTGCTGGGTTAGTTTGATCTGAATCGCCACTATCCCCATTTACAGGAAAACGTTTAATATCTGTCACCAAAGTTCTATTTGATTCTTCTATCATGCGTCTCGCTCCAGTCGCTGTTTCTGTTCATCCACAACATACCGATATAACTTCACCTCACCATCAATACCTGAACGCAATAAACTAATTTCTCCTAAAGAACTATTTCTGGATATTTTCAATAATTCCGCCCGAAACCATTCCAGTTGCGCCAAATGAATGGGAGCCAATCCATTACCCAAACTACCTATAGAGCGATCATGTATATAATCGAGTAGCGGTAAAGTTAATCTTAGCTCCACCATGCCCTGGCGATAACTGAGCATAGGTAACCGTCGAGAGCTGTCATATCGCAAAGAGAAATCCCTATTATCCAGCTTTGCCACAACTAATTGCGTGGGCTGAATAGCCGCCCCATTAGGTCTGCGTAGCGTTAAATAAAGACCATCAAGACTTTGTAACTGCCCTGAACTAAAACCTGAATAAACTTCAAGTAGCACTTGCAGACATCTTTGGGTTAGTGCACGTTGTCCTTGACTATCCAGCGTCAGACACTTTGCATTCTGCCAACGGTCAAAATCTTTAAGCATAGGAGATTGCAAAAAAACGCTTAAAAATCTATCGTTGTAATTTGATACAACAGAAGATTGTTGCCCAAACAGATAAAGCATACGTCGTAAAGCAAACCGCCAGCGCACACCGGCAGCTTCAGTCGCATGTTTACGCCAGCGTTGTTGCACCGCAACCAGCACTTCGGGTACAGTTAACCCGTTTAATCCGCCAGTCATCAATAATTGACGCTCAAAATCCACGGCTATCGGGCCACCAAAAACAGACCGTTTTATCAAGGCGATAGCCCGCAAATTTTCAGAGGCAGGCCATGGTTTCCCACCTCGGTAACCAAAAAAACACTCACTAAAAAGAATCCGATCTAATCCATTAAGCTCCTGTGTAGCGACATCGCTAGCCGATTTAACAAGAGCCTTAGCTTCATCACAGCTCATTCCACCAGTGAGACTCAATGCCAAATGCGCGATCATTTGCCGTAAAGTCAAGCGTTGTTCGTAAGCAGTTAGGTATTGATAAACCCAGCGTACTCTTTCTTCAACGGTAGTACTTATTTCTTGTAAAGCCGTTCGGTTAAGCCGCAACGGACATCGAGCTTCGATTTCGCAACCATTACATTGTGCCCAAGCAGAATGGTTAACCATTCTAGTTAATACTCGGGCACCAATCTCTACATTATTTAGTCGTGTAATATTGAGTATAACCAGATCCTTAGTAAATCCGGTTAATATATGCGAACTCAACTCGCCCTCTACATAAGGCTGGTCAAGCAATTCTAAAACATCACTTTCAATATTACTTGGCCCGCCAAATTCATCGCTATAATCTGCCAAGCTATTAATTAAGGGACCCGTATTACTAACAATCAACCAACTTCCTGGTTGATTAAATCCTTGTACTAAGGAATCAAGACGCTGTTTTGCCGTAAGCTCACTCATATCCTTAACAATATATACTGGTGGATTGAGTTCAAGCACCTCTTCCCGTTCATCTAGTGCTTTTACTAAGTGTTCGTTGTAGGGGAGATTACGTAAACGTTTAAGCACATCCAACGCTATCGTAGATTTTCCATCACCAGCATGACCGGTTAATAAAATAACCCGCTCTTGAGAATCCAAAAGCATTTTATGTAATGCGGCTATAAGCGGAAACGGCTCATAAATTTCTGTAAAATAACAATTCAATGCCTGTGATTCGGCCAGTGCGTTTGCACCACTCGCAGTAAGATTGTGTAATGAGTTCAAATAGGCTATGTACCCATTTTGTTTTGTCTCCATAATATCTTTCCTAGTACTATCAATTCCGAAAATTTCATTATTAAATTCACCTTCAAAATTCACATCACAAACCATAATTCTTGTGGTTTTACTTGTTTCTTCAGGTAAACCTAAAACTGATAACAACGTTTTATGATCTTTGAAAGGGAAATATCTATTTAATAAGCTATTAGCAATACTAACTAATAATTTTTTATCGTCATATAATTCTTTATGTATATCACGAGTAAATCCGCCATATATATTTTTTTTCAATAATTCTGACTTCATTAAATCACCAGAATTTGAACGCTCCAATTCACTGCTATTTTCTATTTCCCAAATCCCATCATTTTCTAATCGCCCAAAAGCATAATGAAAACTTCTATGATTTAAACTTTCAAAACATTTATTAAAAATATCATTTAATGCGATTTCTATTTTTGAAAATTCAATTAGCCTTTGCTCACCAGAATAACATTTTGATAAGGCATAAAGTAATAAGATAGGTTTATATAAAGTGTAATTTCCTTGTACTTTTCTTACACAAATAGACATAAACAATGAAAAAGTATTCATAGTATTTATTTAAAACAAACCAAACACCCATCATCATTTTCATCATCAGAATCATCATCTGATAAAGCATCCATTAAGTTATTAGTTTTTTTTGGCTTATCTTGACTCAAAGCAAACTGCGCTTTTATTTCATCTTTACGAGCAATCATTTCATCCAATGATTCATCTTGTGACCAAGTATGATTACGTCCTAAATTTTTATGGTAAAGCTCAAATTCTTTAGCTTTTTCAAAATAATCGGGATGGCGTTCAGATAAACCAATCCATTCTATTTTGCGTTGATAAAAACAAAAATAACATCCTGAACGACTACGCCATTCATAGTACTTGGGCATTCCAAGACCGGACTCATCCAAAATATTTTTTACATCATTAATATCTAAACCGTCTTCTTTAAAAGGGTAGCAAGCATTTATATTAGGTTTTGTTGAAATATAACCTGTCCGATAAGGTTCATCGGCACGAATTGCCACATAACTTAAAACATTATCATCGCCGACAAATTGCTCGAATGGTTTTAGTTTTAAATTAATAGTGCACCACCGGGAGCGTGCAGTAGGTAAAAAATTACCATTCAATTTAAGATAATGGTCAAAACCTTTACCCGCGTTCAACCGAATAATTTCTTTACCTAAATAATCTTCCATCAAATCGACAAATTCTAATGTCTCTGGTAGCTCGGCACCTGTATCTGCAAAAAAGTATTCCATTTCAGGTACTTTATCGCGCATATAAATAGCTAAGGCCGCACTATCTTTACCTCCAGAAATACCGAGTAAATGTCTGATTGGTTTGTTATTGCTCATAGCTGTTTCAAATGTCCTTGTGTGGATAATTACGTTATCTTTCAAATAATTAAAATCTTATTCTTTTATAAAAAGATCTACCGGTAATACTTAACAAATGCCTTATTGCTTTTCTTTAAAAAGCAAATATACACCTGAGCTAGTCAACTTCACTAAGGAGCTGGGCAATAATTGCCAGTTTTAATTGTTTGTCGGCCTGCTTAAAATCTTGTTGGCCTTTAACAAACGTTCTCGCCAACTCTCTAAGCTTTTGATTTATATATGCTATTTGATCATTTTCCCCATCTTTATTGACCACACGAAACACAGTCACCTGAGTGTCCGCATCTAAATTCACTTCATGGGCACGTACCACCGCTAATTGCTCCAGACGGTCACAAAATTCGACAAGACGGTATTCTGCCTCCAAGCTATTATTTTGCAGCCATTTATCAGGAGGCATTTTCCCCAGGAAAGCTGCCACTGATTCCAGCCAGGCTTCGTCAGTTTCTTTGTTGTTTTGCAGCCTTAAGATAAAGGCTTTAAGACCTTGTAAATCAACGGTGTATTTTTCTAAGCCTTTATATTTTCTGGCTATAATAAACCTAAGTTCAGCAAGCTTTAATTCGACTGGTTCTTTAAGGGCGGTAGCGAGTTGGATTTTAAAATTGTTTAGTAGATCTTGATAGGCTTTGTTCAAAATGTTTAAATGCCTGACCAATTCATTTAAAAAATCGTTTGGATTGTTGTTATCCAAGTCAGTACCAATATACGATGGATAACCACAAGCCAACGGCAACGTTTCAAATAAGAGTGTCATGGGGCTTTGCGTACTCTGAAAAGCATCACGTACCGCAATGGTTTGCGCATCCAGGGATTTTGTTGCAAGCGTGTATTGAGGTAACTGGCCAATAAACTTCGCCAAGGGCTTGACGATATCGAGCAATGTACTTTCTTCAGGTACTTTACCGATCAGTTTTTCCAGATAGCTATTGAACAAATCAGCTCTTATGCCGGTAAAGTCAAAAGCTTCAACTGAAAATAGGTCAGGCCGTTTAGCTAAAATCTCAAAAAGCTCTTGGGTAACCAATGGGCAAAAGACGCCACTTTCGTAAAGTGCCAGTGACCGTTGATTGGCCAAATAATAGGCTATAAAAATTAATGACGACACGCCGTTTTGGACACCATAAGGCGGCTTTTCCATAAGCGCATAGATGTCAGTCAGCAACGTTGGCGAAGAATTATTCGCCAATAACTTTCTGATACAATCCCAGACCCTTGAAAAGTGATATTTATTATCATCAGACGGATTAACCAGCTGCCAGACATCGTTCTTTTTGATATGTATGCCGGGTTCTTTAAACACGGCGCGGTAAATGGTTTTCTCAGCAGGATATTTCGTACTATCAAAACCAAGATCTTCTAAATGGCTTTTAGATAATAATGCCGCTATAAGTTTATTTTTAGCGCCATTGGCTTGCCCCGAAACCTTGTTGCGGTTTATTAGTTCATTTTTAACCCAGGGTGCTTGGTCATAAACGGTTTCTAACACTTTGGATAATTGATGTTGTAAGGTGCGCCGCGTAGGTAACTCCAAACGCCCACCTTGCCAAAACCATTGATTCGCTTGGGGTTGCTCAAGATATTGACTTAGCAATTCCAATTCGGTGTACTTAATAGTGACCAAACGATCTTTCAATTCCCTTTGTGCAACCGGATCAGATTTAATCTCTGCGCGTTCGAATTGAATGCTTTCTAAAGCAATAGCCTCAGTAACAATGGCTTTTAATTGAGCAGCGTTATCGCATAAAACGTAAATGTTTAATAGATTACTGTGTTCTTTAACAAGGCTCTCAAAATTGGCTGTGTCGTCTTGGCTCTCAGATAAGAAGAAGAGAATCCTGGGCTGATCTGTGTTTTTGTAAAAATCCTGCTTGGTTGCGGTGTCGATGTAAAAAAGACTAAACACTCGCAATGTGGCGTTCTGAATCGAATATTTCCTGGCGACTACAGGTGGCAACTTGCTTCGATGCGTGAGCGTTTCAGCTAAATTGAAACGCCCTAATTGCTGAATGGTTTCTTGTAAAACCACTTCCAAGTCAAAATCACTACCTTCCCATATCCGATATTCGGAACTGAATTGTCGGTAGTTGATGATGGACTTGTTTTGTAGATTAGTTAGTAGGTGATCAACATCAACGGTCTTTGGAAAGCACAAAGTTAATAATTCCTTACTCGCTTTGAACCCCACCTGACTTCCTATGATATTAAAAAGGCCGATAGTTTTTACCACTTGGCTTTCCAAATCGTCTGCATCGCCTAAGCGTTCTAAAGCGGTAATGACCTCTGCCCAGCGTCGATGCGTAACATGATCTGTGGTTGATGAGGCTTGATTTTGGATGAAGTATTCAAAAATCTCCCAAGGCAAAACCCAATCACCTACGCCTTTTAATCGTTGTATGCCGTGTTTAAATCCAAAGTATTCCTGGCTGCCCAAGTAACTGAATAAGGTTCTTTCATTTTGAGCAACTTTTTGACAGAGTGTCGGTAAGATTAACGCTGCAATAGGATGTAAAGGATAACATTGGCTTAGAATCTCTATGGCGGGCAAAATAGTAAGCCCAGGAAACAATGCATTTTGCTGGTTTAAAATATCAACCATGTAGGTAGTTTGACGTTTTATATCTTGGAGCTGTTCTGTTGTCAGCTGGTTACGAAACGCAGCGGCAATAACACGTAAGGTTTGTTCTGCCGACTCAAGAAAGGGAATGCTCTCAAAACGACCTTGTACTTTCACCCATTCGTTTTTCAGATTTGCTCCCAAGCCTTTTGAATACTGCTCAAAAGCTTGATGCATCAACACCAACAAAAGAATATTAGCTTCCCCACCGTCATAAGCAACTTCGGCAAGCGCTTGCAGTAAGAAGATATCGTTTGCCCCTAGGTGCCGGGCTTCGTACTCCAAAAATTTGCCTAATTCATCAATTACGATGAGTATGCCTTTACCTGATTTTTTACTGACAGCCTGTTGCAATTTTTTCAGCAACGCTATGATTATGGACGTTGTTAATGGCTCATGCCGTGCTTTCCCAATCTCTTCAACAATTGCAGGCGTTTTTTTTCCTTTCCAATATCGAAGAGCCGCTTGATAGAGTGCATCGATAAAACGCTTGCTTAAAGATTCGGGGCTACCTGTTAACAGTACGATGCAATATGCATTTGAACCCTTCGTATGCGCAGTGATTTTATCGGCAACCGACGGATTATAACGCTGCAAAATAGCTTCCGCATTTACATTTGTTTCAAGCTCTTGGTCTTCCAACAAATGCGACAAAAAAACAGCGAAGGATGATTTCCCCGACCCATAAGGTCCTACCAGTGACCAAGCTCTTGGTGTAGATTTTTTATTGAAGGTTTCTGCAATCTTGTCTAGCGTTTGTATGGCTCGTGAAGTTGGAATATAGGCGTTAAGGATGTCACTCGAATCCGCATCTCTTTCCAAATTAATAGAGCGTGTGTAATGCGTATCCAGTTGAATTATCTTGTCCATTTCGTCAGTCTTCATGCCGTTGCTTGATAATGATCACGTAAGAAATCTAACGATGAAACACTATTATCAGTTCTAAACAATTGATTAAGGCCTGCTGTTTCGTTGATTTGAAAAACTTTCGGATACGCTGTCACCAGATTTTCTAGTTTTGCCAACAACGCATTCTCCGTCAGTCTAAACACGCCGCCGATAGCAATCCCACGATTGTGACCGTACATTAGATCATTAATGGGTAGGGTTTCAACACGTCGTTGATTTAACACTTCGTTAGTTGCGTAACCAATCAAACTTATCGGCAGATTAGGTTGTGTACTTGCAAAAGAGCGATAAAGATGTGAACCCTCAGCTGCCATAACCAAATTTAATGATGTTAAAGGCGCATCCAAACCTTCTTCAAGCTGAGATTTTGCGGTTAACTTGGGTGGGCAATACATTCTTAAAACCATTGCAATTTCTTGTTTAACGGTTTTCTCTGAATGTTTGCCTGATAAATTGATTCTGACAAAATCAGCCAAGGCTTCTGAGGCTTCTTCGTTAGTGAATTCTGATTTATGAAAACAATTAAAAAACCAATACCACGCGGTAGCTAATTCTGAGTTAGTAACCAATAACCAGTGGATTAGCCAAATAGTTGCTTCGTCTTCAAGATAAGGATCCCATCCGCCCTCGGAAAAAATTGCGTTACCCAGTGTTGTAGTAACCAAACCATCTGAGACATCTTTAAGTATTGTTGTTGCCCGCAACCAGTATTTAATTGCGTTAACCATGTTTTTACCTACACCCAATTCAATGGTAGATTCATCTGATGAAAAAATAGCCTGATTTTTATTGAACGCCTGAAACCCCTTGGTAAGCCAAGAATAACGGAGCGCAAAAGTCTCATGGCGACCAAATGAGGCTTTTTTAGGATTAAAAAATTTGAGTGTACTTTCCATGCAGCAAGAAATATTTTTTTAAGGTATGCAATAATTGCCTGGTTATAACCAAGCATGTATGAACAGATATTGTTTAGATTCTACCATCAATCCCATACAAACCTTATGCTGAATTCATACTTGCCATTTTAAAACAAAAAATAGCAACGTTTTGCGCTCATTAGCTAACCGTTAGCAAATTTAAAATATGATTTTACTCTTTTCAGGCAAACAGGCAATCCATGAGTAACAGGTCAAATTCTGTGCATTGATTGCTTTTATAAACGCTTGCACCAAGTCGTAGAGCTTGGGGCTGTCATACAGCACATTTATATCAATATTGGACTGCTGGTAAACCCGTTTTTGGGAAACCTTTTACATGTTGGTGGCCTGATAGTCATAACGGATTTGCTGACGGCGCGTGTCACCACCCACAAAGACCCACTCAGCAAGCGTATTGAAAATGAAGTACCGAAAATCAAGGATAAGGGGTAGGGCAGCTAATGTCTTCATTATATTTGCTCAAGGTGAAAGCGTAGTACATGTATTACGGTGAAGGTAAGTTATACGGTATAACTTAGGTGACGGAGAAGCAGTATACTGGAATACCTCATGTTGAGATTATGATACACCCTCCTGCCTCTACGGTTATTTAAATGACCACTCACAGAATTACGACATCCAGAGAATCTAAACGGTCTGGCTCCGCACCAAAATTATAATAATGTTGCATTCACTATAAGAGGACTAATAACCATATTAGTTCAATAAAATTATGAGCAGTTTAATTTTTAACTTTAGAATCCATGAGTGGAATATTTGGGCGCTTTATTCCTGAACAATTAAACAATTAGGGGACAGATCATAAGCCCGGTTAATGAGTCAGTATTTCGGGAAAATACGGCTGATCTTACCCATGCCTGGCAATTGCGTTGGTGGATTTTAGGCGAAGGTGATCGTATTGAGGTACTTGAACCTGAGGAACTTAGACAACAAATTGCGGAATCCTTGTCGAGATGTTATCAACAGTATGTTAAGGCGAGTTAAGTACCCGCCTAAGACATTAGATTCAACAGCATCCTCTCGGCCTTCCACTACCACCCATGGCCGATAAATTATGGTTGGATTCATCGGCCGGACGGCTCAATTATGATCAACTTTTTCCTCAAACCCACTATCCTCATCACTGTTTTCTTCTATAACCTCGGGTTCTGCCATTAACCCCGATTCTGCCCTGGCCACCCGGACTTCTTCACCCCTCCCCTGTGCATAAGCCGCCTGATGGGCACGCTGTTCTATTGAGACAATCCGCCGCGCTAATCGGTGCAAGCGTTGTTGCCATTGATACCTCGCGACTGAGCATTGTTTGCTGGTGAGTATCTGGCACAGCCACAGGGTATCCATGGCAATCATCA
>JBAXXH010000047.1:0-25918 GCA_037127995.1 Methylococcaceae bacterium
TTTCTGGAATTTACGTGGTTTTTTTTCAAAATCGGCTTTTTCGTTCAGACACTAAATACTCATCTTATTTCCACAAAAATGGCACGTAACTATCACAATCACCCCGTAAAAAACGCGCTAATACTTGTGCTTGCAACCAAGGCAGTAAACCCACCGGCACCGTTTCATCAAACCAAGGGTGCATTAATGTATCTTGTTTTCGATCTTGCCATGCCGCCAGTAATGTTCTTCGAGGTTCTTCTTTTAGCGTAACCGAACCATTTGGCCAAGTCTCAAAATCCTTAATAACCAGTTGCCGCTTGTTAATCAGCGACAATACAAACCGGTCAACCATAGGTCTAAATTCTTCTGCCAAATCCAGTGCCAATGAGGGCCTGCCACTACGTAATTGATGTAAAAAACCACTGGCCGGATCAAGCCCCGTGGTTTCCAATGCAGAACGACAATCATGCGTCAGCAGGGTATAACAAAATGATAATAAAGCATTAACCGGATCTGTCGGAGGTCGTCGTCTACGTGTATCAAAGACAAAATCATCTTGGCGTATCAAATGTCTAAATACACCAAAATAGACTTGAGCCGCTTCTCCTTCACGTCCCATCAAAGTATCTATCGCTTTGCAATCAGGTATTTGTGCCAAACAACGGGTCAGACGTTTTTCAGAAGTTTGTAGCTCAGTGCGTACTGCATCCTCGCTAATTTTTTCACCATGATCACGTAAATATCGTCTGATTACATAGCGCTGGTTATACAGTTTTCCTGATAACATGGTTTGAGCAATGGCAACGCTTTTTTCAATGTTATCTCCTGTTAAATGTTGGGTTCTGCGTAATAACACATTGCCACTAACCGGCCCTTCAACCCTTGCCAAATATTTACCGAACATATTTAAAAAGGTAATGGTAATGCCGTTTTCTGCACAGTGCGCCATCAAATAAGGTGAAATTGTCACTTGTCCAAAGCAGACTAAACCTTGTAATTTATGAATGGGAACGCGGGCTTTGGTTTCCTTTTCAACTTTTAAAACCAGATTTTCGTTGTCTTTGTGTAGCCAGGAATTTTGTGTTTGAATATAAATGACGTTACGTAATGGACGCATGTTTAATCCTCGATGAGTTGTGCTGCCAACCAGGCGGCAGCCGATCTGCCAAAGCTTTTGGGATGGCATTGATCGATTAGCGAGCATCCGCTACATTTTTTTGATTTAAAAATGGCTTTAGGTGTGATTTTGGTATGTACAATGGTTCGGCAGGCTACAATGGTTTGTGCTGTTAAGTTACGTAATTCGGCATCAAAAACGACAGAATGCCGACGGCGAACTTCGCCATAGAACAACGCGCCTTCCGGCACCGATACGCCATGCATTTCTTCCAGACAAAGCGCCTGGGCGCATAACTGTACTTCATCGGCAAGATGTGCTTTGGGTTTGCCGCGTTTATACTCAATTGGATAGGGTATTTCTGCCCCATCCGCTTGTTTATGATATTCAACCACGTCAGCAACGCCTTCAATGCCCAGATCTACGTTTGCCAAACGCAACGCCCACACAGTACGAATCGCACCGCGTTTTTGTTGATCAGCCTGATTGACCCGTTGATGCAACACCTGTCCTTCGGCAGTAAATTGATTTTCAGCCCAAATGTCTTCCAGTTCGATTAAAGCAAATTGCCGGGGACAAAAGAGGTAATGTTGCAGACGTGATAGATAGATGGGTTCTAATTCCATACGTTTAATCAGACCAAGGATTGATTTCTAAATCATCGATTGTAAAGGTAATCGTTTGCAAGTTATTCACCTTAATTATCTGATAGCTAATTGTTTCATTAGACGATTAATAGATAAGGCATTTGATATTGGGCGATTTTGCTATCCACGGTGACGAGATGACAGCATCGGTTATGCGATTGAGCAATGAGGATGCGGTCAAATGGGTCACGGCGAATGGCGGGTAATTGGGTGGCTTTCATCATATCAACTGAGTTTATCGGCATTTCTTGTAAATTGGCTTTTAAGCAAGCGGCGTGTATTTCTTCAATACCTGAAATCCCATATTCGCTATAAATGGCAGCTTTAATACCAATTTCCCATAAATTTACGGGGCTAAAAAATAGCTCGTGTGCTTGGTGTATCGCCGTCACTGCCGCCTTGGGTAATTTTTTCGGGCTGGCTAATGCCCACAGTAAAATATGGGTGTCAAGTAAAATATTCATGTTGCTTAGGCGGTAAAATCGTTATAAAAATCTTCGGGTAAGCTGTCATCAAAGTTTTCGGGTACGTCAAACGCGCCTTCTAATGTCCCTAATATGACGTTATTGTGTTTTTCAATAGGGACAAGCGCGACAAGGGCTTTACCTGCTTGCGCTAAAATAACCTCTTCACCTGCCAATGTTTTTTCGACATAGTGGGCTAAATGGGCTTGGGCTTCGTGCATATTGACTTGCATGGTGTTCTCCAATTTTGTTGATTTTGTAGATACGGGTTACGTTATTGCTAACCCAACGACTATGAGCGCCGGACGTATTTTTCCCGCTTCCGTGCCTTTTGAGAGGTTGTAGTAACTAAATGCACATCACCCCGCTTAAAGCCCATCTGCATTACTCCCTGCTAAGGATTCATTGATTTCCAAGCTTTGGTTAGCAACTAAATTAGACGCGCATTTGATTAGCTGGCTTAGTTTTTTTCTTTGCAGCAAAGCTGCATAATAACGTAACGATTCAGCAATAATTTCACCGGTCGGTTTATTATTCTCTTTTGCAATGTCGTGTAATAACCGGCTGACATTATCATCGATTGTAAGTGTAATCGTTTGCATGTCATTCACCTTAATTATTTGATGGGTAATCATGTTGCCGCTCAAACTCAATGCCGCCTTCCACTTTAGGTATGTTCATAATAAAATTTTTGAAATCGGTTTGGGCTGCCTGTTGCTGCGTTAATGCCACAGGATTGGCTTTTCTGCGTGCATATTTTTCTTGTAGAAACTCGTAGAAATCCAGCAATTCTTGCTGAGCATTAGCAGGTAACGTGGATAAATCAACAGTTGGCATAACAATCTCCTTTAGAACGATTAATTCAGCAATAGACCTGTCAGTAGGTTAAAATCTGACAGGCTCTGGACATGGGTATTTTTGTATACAGTGTTTCAATGTCGCAAAAAAATGGAGCGGCGAATTAATGCAAAATTTCCCGGCGAACGATCTTTTCGGGCGAAATTGTCACCACCTATAAATATCTCTCAGAATTTTTCATCTATAGTGACATCTTTAAGATCAGTTTTATCGATGCTAATTTTATAATCGTTAAAACTTGATGCTGGCGTATCAGTTTCGCCATGAATACGTTCAACTTTTACGCGGTCGAACAATACATGGGCTGGTACATTTCCTAAAGCATCGTTATGTTTAAAGACGATCAGTTTACGCGCCGCCATTTCGCCACGGGCAGCAGAGCGGTCATGTTCAAACATTAACGTTAGAGCCTTCCAGAGCTTTTCCAGATCGGTTTCCGAAAAGCCTGTTTTTTCTGCCAGTTTAGCGGAAATAAAACCATGTACGCGATACAAGCCATAAGGTACGATGTATTTGCGACCCATTGTACGGTTTCCGCCAGCTTGCTCCTCAGCCTCTCTTTCAGAAGTTACCGCCATGCGGGTAATTGATATTTCCAACGGGATGATCGGGTCTATTGATTTGGCAAATGCCAATTGTACGGGGCCACGAACCTGACCAGCCCGTTTAACAATTTTGCTCTTTTTTTCGCCATCCTCGTCTTCTGACTCTGAACTTGTCCCTGTACTCATAACAGCCCCAAAGGTTCGGACATCATAAAAATTTTCACACATCCAATCTTGGGCAATATCTTCATAATGTCTTTCTGGTTGAGGAATTTTTTCCTCAGCATTTTTCTTTTTGCTTTTCTTAGCTTTCTGGTATTGATCCCATAATTCAAGGTTTTTTCGAACCGATTCGCTTTCCGTATAAGCCCGCTCAATCTGTTGATTTAATATGGCCTTTTCTTTTATAAAAAGTTGATACCCAGGCTCATTTAAGTGAGTAAGCTCTATAAAATTTCGAATTTTTCGCTTTAAGCATACATCGGTAACCAAACCCTTACTCGACTCAGGATCAAGACGCGGCATATTGCCCGCATCGGGATCTCCGTTCGGATTGCCGTTGCTTACATCAAATAAATATACAAATTCGTAGCGATTTTGAATGATCATTGTGGTTATCCTTTATTGTTTGTCTGGGTCAGTGTTATTAGTTGATTCGATAGATTTGTCGGCAACGGCATCCGTTTTTTTGTTACTTTCAAAACAACATTGTTTTTGGTGGTAATAACCAATGGCAAATCGTCCTTGCTCCTCGATAGATAAATGGCGAGGAAAGCTGTCTTCTATGCCGGCAATAATTTCAGCTAAATCCTTTTTGAGATTGACAGCGTAACCTGGCTTGTCCTTACGTAGTCGTGTCAAGTGATTCTGACTGCCCGCCAGTAAACGGGGAAATACTGAAAAAGGTACGGTCGAAGCCGTACCATAATATTTATCAGTTACTGTACTATTCAAGTCGCGCCCTAAAGCGGCTTCCTGAATTCGTTCTATAACGGCAAAAAGCCTTCCCAAACGATAGGCTATATGGGTGCTGCTTAGGTTTAAACTCATAGGTACTTCCTCCTGTATCAATCCTTTACGAAAATCGCGTTGAATAATGGCTTTTATCATGGCTACCCGAATACCGTTAATATCGCCATCCGAGCGGATTCTTTGAATCAGTTGCGCCAGTAACATCTGTGGATAAGACTGTCCGGTAATAATGGCACGCATTAATTCGCCTGCTAATTGAGGCGGTATGTTTTCACTCTTGCCTTGCACAGCTGTTTGAATAAGTAAACGCCAAACCGAGGGTGGCTCACACCAAGGCTGTGGACTTAAGGATAAATCCTGAAAATGTTCGCTAATATTGTTAGCCAATTGTCCAAAAGTGGTATCGAGCCAATAGCGTATTGACAGCCTTGCGGCATTGGGCGCTAACCCCAGAATGAAAAAATGGGTTTCGGGGTCAATATCAGGGGCAAATTCATTTAAAGGTCTGCCTTTAGCTATTTTGTTTAATATCGGTTTTATTTGTGCTGTCTGTTGTCCATCGTCTGCGGGCATGTTCAGCATAAAAGCAAACAAGGATTCAGCTTGCTGTGCTGTTTGCCCATCCCCAGCAACCGCCCAAAAGACGGTGCTGGTATCGCCGATAGATATGCACTGGTTGTTTTCACGCCTCAGCAGATAATTCAATGCTGTAGTATAGGCAAATGCAGCTATTTCCGAAACGGGTGCATTTTTTCCTTGTTTTTTGCCATAAGATTCATACGCATCTTCATTAAATGAAACAATCGTTGCCCCCGTACTTTTTCCACCATATACCCCTTTTATTGGTGTGTGCGTATTTTTGATTGGTAGATATTTGCCGGTTGCAAGGCAAACAGCCCTATGAATATCTGCTTTAGGAGCAATTTTTTCTAACCATATATTTACCGCCGCCTGCCGTTCATGAATATATTCCCTGTCACCATCAAGTTTAAAAGCGAAATTGGCATCAAGCATTTCATTTTTAAAAAATGAGGATTCAAATTGCTCAGGTGACCAATTTTTTAAAAAAAGGCAAATAGCCAGTAACCCTTCGTCTTCGGTATCAGCCAATAAATCCAAATGTAATTTCTTAAAAGCATCAAATGTGAGTTGCGATATTTTCCAATCTTTTTTGTCTTTAGGCTCAACACCAAGACAATACGCCGTTTTATCCCAAAGAAAAAATGCATTATTTTTCCCTTCTTTAAAAGCCTTTTCTGTAAATGAACCCGATCTTACAAAAGACCAAGGTACAGTTAAATATTTGCCCTTAGGTTTTTTATCATCTGATAAATTAGATTGAACATCTACAAGCTGTCCATTCCGATTAAGGAGCAGAATGTAACTAATGCGCTCTTCACTAAACCCATAAGACGGAATACGCGCCAAACCGGTAACGGCATCAGGCGTATTCACCAACCGTTGATAATATTGCGCCAAGGAACTCAGTATCATGCTTTCACCTTATCACTATAAAAATCTGGCACTGTGATTACTCCGTCTTTTAGTTCAGCTTTGAAAAAATGCGGCATCATCCCATTAGCAAAATCAATATCATGGAGCATCCAACCCAAATCACGATTTTTCTGTTCCTGTGTCAGTCCTGATACCGGCAAATGGACTTCTGGTTCTATCAAAGAAAGGAAGCATTGGCCTTGTCTAGCCCTGCGGTTAAACATGTCCAAATGCTTGCCCTCGTTATCTTTTTCTGTTGCTAAGTCAGTCAATTCAAAATGGGCTTCGACAATATAAGCTACATTACGCAATATAGTTGAAGCACGTTGCTGGCGCTCTGTGGAATCATCGGCTACAAGATATAAATCATTGGCTCTTTGACTACGCATGGCTGTTTTTATTTTACTTGCGGAAATTTTGCTGCCGACTTCATTTCGCCGTATCGACTCAAAACGCACGGGTTGCAATACATGAATTTTGTCGATAACCCAACGAATCGCAGGTTTCCAGTGAATGGCCTCAAGGATGCCACGCGCTGCTGAAGGCGTGATAACATCATAAGACACGCGTTCTACCTTCATTTCCGGGCGGGTAAAACACGCATAGTCGCCCCAAATATGTAATTTTATGCCGTAAGCCATAATGTTTAACCTTTTTCGATTTAAATAATTGTTTTCTCGGCTTCCATAAAAACCGGGTTATCCCAACCAAGACCGGCCTCTCCATCATAGAGATCAGTATCGATTAAACGCCAGAACTGATCGCCAAACTTCTCTGGTTTTATTGATTTGATAGCACCAACTTTTAACAGCTCTTTAAAACCATTCTCAGGCATTTGAACTAAATAAACCTGTAACTGACGGGCGATACTGCCAACATTTTCAGCAAATTCCAAATCCCTCACCAGTTTTTCGGCTTTTTCATCAAACTCAATGATCACGGGCTTAAGTCGGGCTTCTATCATGCGAAAATCACGGGCGATATTCTGAAAAGGAAAACTCAAATGTCGACAATGATTGTTAAGCGTTTCCAAAATTTTCATCTTGTCCAACTCATCGCCATTGGACCAGTACACAGAGTTAAAATAACTCGTCAAAGCATCGGGTGATAACAAATCCCCGCTATGGTTACGCATGACTTCACGCATATTACCTGCTAATTGCTCTAGTTCAGGCGGGGCGTGCCAATCAGGACTTTGAAATACTAGGACTTCACTGTGCTCCGCTTTGTATCTGCCTTCACGGTTACAGCGTCCTGCTGCCTGAGCAATTGAATCCAGCCCGGCCTCGGCCCGAAATACGCAGGGAAAATCAACATCCACACCTGCTTCTATCAAAGATGTGGAAACCAAACGGCAGGGTTTACCCTGTAGCAATTCTCCCCGTACTTTTTCCAGAATCTGCGAGCGATGCTTGGCGCACATCAGGGTAGTAAGATGAGTTGCACCCTCTAGCTTCAGCTTCTTCATACTTTCAAATAAGCTTCTGGCATGGCGGCGGTTGTTGACGATGATTAATACCTGCTCTTTTTCTTTCAAGTGGGAAATTAGTTGTTCGTCAGTTTGTTCACCGATGCTTTTTACTGTTACCCGCTTAAGTTGGGCAAACAACGCGGGAGGATCGGGGGCAATTTCACGGACATTTTCAAAGCCATTGTGCAAATGTTCCACTGTTAATGCCGGTTGTGTTGCCGTACACAGCACAATACTGCATCGGTAATTCAATGCTAACTCATCAATCGCTGCCATGATTGGACGCAGTAATTTAAGCGGCAAGGTTTGAGCTTCATCAAGAATAATCACACTACCTGCAATATTATGCAACTTGCGGCATTGAGAAGGCCGGTCGGCAAACAACGATTCAAAAAATTGTACTGCTGTAGTGACAATAACTGGAGCATCCCAGCTTTCCATTGCTCGCTTCAAGGTGTCTCGGGCACTGTTATTAGGTAATTTGCTATCATCAAAAGCACTGTGGTGTTCTATGATCGCACCGGCCAACTCACCAAAAGCCTCACGGAATACTTTAGCATTTTGTTCAATAATACTGGTAAATGGAATGACATAAATTACCCTCCGCAGTTGATGGGCAATAGCATGATCAAGAGCAAAAGCCATAGAAGCATAGGTTTTCCCACCACCCGTAGGTACAGTAAGGGAAAACAAACCAGGTGGTAATTCTGCCTGTTTACGGCTATGGTCAAGAATATGCTGCCGAAGTTGATTGATACTTTTTGGTGGTTTTGTTGCTAGAGCTTGCTTAATACCTTCTAATTTTATATTGAGCTGATCACGCAGTGCAGGCAGTAATGGATAGTTTCTGTCAGCATTTTCTTTACCGTCCAATTGAAGGTAATAGTTGCTAGTATCCAGTCTGTCAGCATCAACTAAACATGAAAAAATCATACGCGTTAAAAAAGCAAATTGAAAGCCAGGCCAAATTTTATGGGGTTTTAATGCCGGTGGTGTTAATTGTGTCGGCAGTTTTATTTCTTGTTCCCATATCGGATCAAGATGGGGAATGTCTTTACCGGGTTCAAGTTTTAAACGATCATCCAGATTTGACCGTTGCTGTCCCTCATCAATACCATTTGCCAAACCTGTATGATGTCCTGCGATGCAATAAGCAAGCAACTTACCCATTGACGGCCAGCGTTCAGCTGCCACCTGCGCCCCAGCAGTGGCATGATCCACTCTGATTTTTCCACCTTGCAATCGCCTCCGAAACTCGGGGCAATATTTACCAAGATCATGGAGTAAACCAGTGTATTTGGCTAATTTGTTAGCTCCAAACCACTGAGCATTTTGCTCTGCAAATTCGCTTACCTTGCTCAGGTGAGCGAGTAAGGTTTGACCATCAGATAAATCTTCAAGTTTACCTGAATGAGCATAATAAACAGCTTGATTAGATTGTTGTATTGACATTATGTGTATTTATTTAATCTCAATTAAGCTCATTGATACTAAAGCCATTTTTACTACTCAGAAAAATTAGTTCTACTAATTTACTCTTTAAGTTTGTTACTTGGTTAAAAATAACTCCAGCCGATTAATGGCAATATTCCTGGATACGGGTTTATTTCGGTAAGATGTATTTTTCGGAATTTCAAAATCAGCACTATTAATTCGATCTGCGTCAATCTGACAACTGAATAAAAATCGTGTCCAAAAAACAGCAACTTCTTGTAAATGTTCAGCTACCGTTTGAGTGGCTTTATCTGATGATCGGACGTGGGCAATGAAAGCTTTGTTTGATTGGTTTTTTATCATCGAAATTGGATTTTCGAAATTATTTAAATGCTTCACAAAAAGTGTCCGGTTCTGTAGGGTTCTATTTTACTAACTCAGGATTAGTTTACAGATGAACCTTTACAAAATAAGTAAGGGTTGAATAAGAAACATGCCCACTATAAATCGTTATTACATTGTCAGTCAGAAAGTGTCATGTTGTGCCAGGCGCTAGCTAAAATAAATTAATAATCTTATAATACATATAAATTAAGTTTTCATAAATCTAACATGGTTAATACACTTTTGCAATCTTTAAAATGGGAACAACGGCAGCGGCTTACTTTACTGGAGGCGACGGTATTTTGGAGCGGTGAGGTTTCGACAGCGTCGTTGACTCAACACTTTGGCATCAGTCGGGTGCAGGCGTCCAAGGATTTTACGCTGTATCAAACTTTGTGCCCGGATAACATTCGTTATGATAAATCGTTAAAACGTTATGTGCTTAATGATGCTTTTAAAGCGGCTTTTATGGTCGGTAGTGCGGATGAGTTTCTGCAAATTTTAAAACTTCATCCAAGCGATTCTTCCAATACTGTGGTGGCGCTGGCCGACAATTTACCGATTGTTGAGGTTCTTGAGCCTGCGTTTAGACAGGTTGATCCCACGATTTTACAAACGATCAATCAGGCGATCTTGTCGGACAAGGTGGTTAAGGTGCGTTATCAGTCCATGTCGCGTGCTGAACCGGTTGAGCATCAGTTGTGTCCTCATGCGTTGGTGTTTGATGGTTTGCGCTGGCATACGCGGGCTTTTAGTTATACCCATCATGAGTTTCGGGATTTTGTGCTGGCACGCATTCATTCAGCGGAAACGTTGGGGCCTGCCGAGATGGATGCTTTTGAAGATGCAGGCTGGGATACTTTTGTGTCGGTTAAAATAGGCGCACATCCGGGTTTGAGCGACACTCAAAAAGCGGTGATCGAGTTTGATTACGGAATGGTCAATGGCATTTTGGAACGTGAGGTAAGAGGTGCTTTGTTGTTTTATTTTTTGAAAATGATGCGTATTGGCACGGATGATTTAATGCGGGATGCGATGGTTCAGCAGATTGTGCTACTTAATCGGGACGCTTTAAGCAAGTATTTACAGTTTTAAATGTCGGATGATTATCGCTAGCTTGGGCAAGGTCGGTGTTGTGATAGATTCAATCTATTTGTAATCAGTTAATCTGTGGCAACTTTTGCTCCTTACCGGGCATATTTTTTTGCAAAGGCAGCAATAAATGCAGGTAATTCATCAAGAGGCAAATGATTGATACCGGCCGCGCTTTTGCGTCCGCCTCCGGTTGCAAATGACGAGCACAATTCATCAGCGCCTGTTTTAGTGGTTAAGGGTGCGCGAACGCTGACTTGATAGCCGCCTTGGGCATTGTGACTTAGCACGGCATGAGCGCGTTCCGGATTTTGATTGGCCAGTTGGTTACCCAATACGCCGCTAATGCGCTTGGCCCAAACTGCATCCGGCAATAGATAAACACCCACGGTATCTGTTTGATAGTCAGGTTTGATCGTCTCTGCCTTGATCATATCTTCAGCATATCCGCTTGCTAATTGTTCGTAGACACTATAATTATCGGCGATAAAATCAAAAGGTGACAAGTAACGCGCCAATTCACGGTAAAGTGCATCCGGTGCAAAATGCAGGTCGGTGATGCTGTTACCGTAACCGTTATAATTGATGCACACCCCCAAGTCTTTGAGTTGTTTAAGTTGATTTACAGATAAAGACAGGGTTTTGGCCGCTTGTTCTGCGCAGTCAAGCAGATTGTCGCCAAACGCCGCAGTGACCGCCCAGGCACGATATTTTCCACCAAGATAGTGATCAACCAAAAGACTGGTGCAGGTATTGGCAGCGGTATTGATAAGCGCTTGTAGCTTGGGATGTTGCGGAATATCGCCGGATTCATGATGATCCACATAAAATACCGAGGCACCTTGTATGAGAATTTTATCCAGAGCCGTACGATTTTTTTTTAAGGAAATATCCAGTACCGTGACAATATCATTTTTTTGGACGTGTAAATGTTCCAATAAATGGATGTCTCTTTTTACACCGGTAACCAGTTTGGCTTGCACAGGCTTTGCCAAACGTAACTGCACAAGCGCACAAATACCATCGGCATCACCGTTAAACACATCAATTTGCATGGCTTGTCCCTGATTTTTTCATGTTATGTTTTATTTTACGCGATGAATAGGGCTTATGAAAAACATCTTGCCTGTAAAAACAGTATTGCCTGTAGAATGCTACCAATAAAAACAACTATTCTGTTATTGATGACAACTCAAACCCACTCTTCAAATTTACGTTTTTTTTCTGAGTCCTTTAAACGTTTTTTGCCTAATTCCCAAGCTGTTTCGCTGGCCATTATTTTAATTGTCAGTTTTGTGCTGATTTATTCTTTGTCCGGTATATTGATGCCTGTTTTTGCTTCAATTGTGCTGGCTTATTTACTGGAAGGGTTGGTGGGTAAGTCTGAAAAGTTGGGAATGCCGCGTTTGCCAGCGGTTTATCTGGTGTTTTCCGGCTTTATGGCTTGTTTGGGATTTTTACTGTTTTATTTGATGCCGCTGGTTTCGCAGCAAGCGGTCGAGCTGATTCAAAATATTCCCGAGATTATTAGCCGTGCTCAAACCGGTATTCTGCGCTTGCCGGAAATGTACCCAAAAATGATTTCAGAGAGCAAAATTCAACAGATGATGTTTGCTGTTCAGCAAGAATTGCTAACCTATGGTCAAAACGTATTGTCGCTTTCTGCGGCCTCCGTGGTGGGTATCGTCAGTGCCTTGATTTATCTGTTTTTGGTACCAATGATGGTGTTTTTCTTTTTAAAAGATAAAGCGTCGTTAATTTCCTGGTTTTTGCAGTTTATGCCCCAAAACAGAAACTTAACCGTGCGGGTCTGGGAAGAAGTCGATATACAGTTGGGTAATTATGTACGCGGTAAATTTGCTGAAATATTTATTCTCTGGTTTGTCAGTTACGCAACCTTTGCCACAATGGACTTAAATTATGCCATGTTGTTGGCGGTATTGATGGGCGTGCAGGTAATTATTCCTTATATAGGCGCAACATTGGTTACTTTTCCGGTCCTGGGTGTCGCTTATTTTCAGTGGGGCTTAAGTGGTGATGATTTTATGTATATGGTTGTCGCGTATTCCATTATCCAAGCTTTGGATGGGGTTGTCCTGGTGCCGGTATTATTTTCAGAAGCCGTCAATTTACATGCGGTCGCAATTATCGTCGCTATTTTATTTTTTGGCGGCTTGTGGGGTTTTTGGGGCGTATTTTTTGCCATTCCTTTGGCAACCGTTGTTAAAGCCGTTTTAACGGCCTGGCCTCGATTGGGTGATAAAGAACTTGAGACTCAAGGTTGATATTTTGATTGTGGCTAACCCGCAAACAATACTCCCTGCAAAAGTTGCCACATTAAAAAACCGGAGTGCAATCGCTTCAGCTATTGCCTGTAAAAACAGCTAAAGCGGTTTTACTCCAGTTGAATGCTTAATTTAACGACATTGGAGAAGGGACAGTTCATCCGCAACTGTGGGCAGTGGGGCTGGGGTTATTTATTGCGAGTTGCTTAAAGGTCGGAGTACAAACCTAGGTTTGCACTCCAAATCGTCAAAGTGTCGGGTACGTCACTGCCATTAAGTGGGGGCTTATTTATCGCGAGTTACCTTACAAGCGGGCCAATAATTCCGCTTTTTTGGCACTGTACTCGGAATCCGTCAAAATGCCTTTATCTTTTAGATTGGCCAATTTTTCAAGTGCGCCAAAAATATCCGAGTCCTGAATGAGTTCCTGGGTATTGACAGGGCTGGGTTGAACGAAGACCGGTGCAGGTTGGACGTAGGCAGGTTCTGGTTGGAATTGAACCGGTGCTTGATAGGGTACGTTGTCGATAGAAATAATGGGTAGCGTGCTAACATCGACAAGTCCGTATTGACTCGTAAAGGTAATCGAACCCCCTACTGATTGCTGCTGGGAAAAACCGCCAATCTGATGATCCAGGGTGTCGTATAGCGTTACTTGTCCATTGACGTCGATAGCCAGTCTGTGAATATTGGCGAAATAAGCATAACGCACGTTATTTTGAGAACCGGTGCTGGTTGGAAATTGCAGGCCGACGGGCCACCAGTTACCTGAACTACCGGCCGGTGGCGGTACAAACAAGCTAACCGGACCGGTGGGGCCAGAGCTGTTTTGTTGCTGTCCGCCACCAAAGTTGTTTTGTTGTTGATTGCCTTGGCTCTGTGACTGAAAGCTGCCTGTTTGAATGAGATCCGGTTGATTGGCAATTAGATTCGCGAGCTCTTGACACAGTCCACTGACTGAGTTTTTTAAGCCATTATTGAACATATCGCCCAACATAATCATGCCGCCCCTCATCCATTGGCCGGAACCGCCAAACTCACGATGATTAAACTGGGCCATGGAACCGTTGCCGTTGATGACCGACAGCAACATGCTGAAGACGGCATCGGGACTAAAATTATAGCGTTGTGCAATGTTGTTGATTATTTGCTGGCCTTCCGGCGTAAGCTGTTTCATTGGAAATATCCGTTTGGTTAAGATGAGGGGAGGGGGTACAAAGGATTAATCAGCAGCGGTAGCGCTTACATTATTGATTGTCGACTGATTTTAATAGACCATACTCGGTGCGGTCATATTTTCGGCTTTGTGATCGGCCATTTTATCCGATAGCGGCGTTGCAAAAACAGTTACATAGCCAGGCTATGCGCCTGTCTTTTCGCCTTGCTCTCGAATAAAATAACCCGATCATAAATTCCGTAAACATTACCGCCAAGTATGGCAGTGTAAATGAAGTGCCTGTTAAAAGCACTTTAAATCTGAAATTGCCAGACGAGTAGCCGTTAAAGAACCGGTGCTGCCACTTTTTAAGCCCTCCTTGTTTAGCACTCTTTCAGTGCAAGGGTTTCAGTTAAAACCAACTTGGTGCAACTAATACCGGCATAAGTCCCTTTTTTAGCCTTTGTTGGCTTTTTATGCGGGCAAACTACCGGATAGACTCATCGTAAGCCAAGCAGATAGCCGCTAAAAATAAGGCATTATTTGCCGAATAAAAGACAAATAAGTCAGTATCAAGCGGCAACTGTTGTTAATATCATTAATGGCATAATATCTGCTTGATAGTTTTCCTATAATACTAATAGATCACTAAAAATAGACGCCTTGCAGCCCATGAAACTAAATGATTCACACGACAAACTTGATGCTTACTACCAGCAGGTGCAGGGCATTATCCTTAACAGACAGGATTGGGTGAGTGGTTTGCTGCCTGCCAGTACCGCCGTTACTGTACATGGCAATTACACCGATGCTTGGGTAAGGGATAATGTTTACAGTATTCTTGCGGCATGGGGTTTGGCGCTGGCTTATCGGCGCGTGGATGAACAACAGGGACGCACTTACGTTTTGGAGCAAAGCGTAGTCAAGTTGATGCGCGGCTTGTTAACGGCAATGATGCGGCAGGCACCGAAAGTTGAAAAATTTAAGCAATCCCAGAATCCGTTGGATGCCTTGCATGCCAAATATGACACCAAATCTGGCGGGATTGTGGTGGGCGATAATGAATGGGGGCATTTACAGCTGGATGCGACCTCTTTATTTTTGTTGATGTTGGCGCAAATGACGGCCTCCGGTTTGCGTATTGTCTTTACCATTGATGAAGTCAATTTTGTGCAAAATCTGGTTCACTATATCAGTCGCACTTACCGAACCCCCGATTATGGTATCTGGGAGCGTGGCCACAAGATTAATCATGGCATTGCCGAGTTAAATGCCAGTTCCATTGGTATGGCTAAAGCGGCGCTGGAAGCATTGTCCGGTTTTAATTTGTTTGGCAAAGACGGTGGGCAAGCGTCTGTTGTCCATGTCATTAGTGACGACATTGCCCGAACCCGCATTACCCTGGAGTCGCTGTTACCCAGAGAATCCATTTCTAAAGAGGTGGATTCGGCAGTTCTTAGTATCACCGGATTTCCCGCTTTTGCAGTTGATAATCAGGCCATCCGTGCAAAAACAGAAGCGCTGGTTTGCGAAAAACTGGAAGGCCGCTATGGTTGTAAACGCTTTTTGTTGGATGGTCATCAAACCGTGATAGAAGACAGTCAGCGTCTCCATTACGACCCGCATGAACTTAAACAATTTATGGCTATTGAATCTGAATGGCCGTTGTTTTTTACTTATTTACTGCTTAATAATTTATGCACAGGCGATGACGAAGCGGCTTTGCTTTATCGTCAGAAACTGGAAGCTTTACTGGTTGAGCAAAATGGACAGTATTTATTACCCGAACTGTATGTGGTGCCGCTAGATTTGATTGCCGCAGAAAAAGCCGATCCACACAGTCAGGAGCGGGTTCCCAACGAAAATATACCGTTGGTTTGGGCACAAAGTCTGTTTATGCTGGGTTGTCTTATTCAGGACGGTCTGCTCAGTTGTGACGATATCGATCCGTTGGGACGACACAAAGTCGTTAAGAAAAATCAGGATTGCAAGTTGCAAATTCAGTTATTGGCTCAGGATGAAAGCGTACAGAACCACTTAACGGACTATGGAATTGCCACGCAAACCCTTGCTGAAATAGCCCCCATTCAGATAAGGGAAGCCAGCGAACTGGCCGAGGCTTATACGCATGTCGGCAGAAATGACCGTATTGGCTTAAGCGGTCGGCCACTGAGGCAGTTGCGGACCTTGGCAACCTCTAAAATGTATAATTTGGCAGGCGAGCCACTGCTTTTTTTACCGCAATGCCTCAATCAAAAAGGTTTTTATCTGGCGTTGGATAACCGCTTGCTTATCCAGCGGTTGCGTCTGGAATTGTCGTATATTTATAAGCATTGGGACCGACAGGGTAATCCTTTGCTGGTGATGACGATAAAACAAAATATGTTGGACAGTCATCATTGTGAAGTGCTGATTGAATTTATCAAGGAACTGCAACAAGGATTATCGCAAGGTATCGCTTTACAACTGGGGACACTGTTGGATTTTGCAGAAACGGCCAGTCATGAAAAAATTAACTATTTGCATGATTTTCAATTCTCCAAGGCCTCTTGGGAAGAAAGCATTAGACCCTTTTTTGAGGCATTACCTGTAAATACCGCGCTATCAGCACCGTTGGATACGCTATTATTAACAGAATGGGAAATTGCACCCGATGAAGTGCTTATCGCGCAACTAAAAACCAACACCAATCTTTATGCCCAACTTGAAGCATTAACATTACTAAGCCTTCGGCATGGGTTGGATTACCAACCCGTCTTAATGGCGATGCCGGACACGGTTGCTTGTGTGGGTGACTTGCTTGAAGAAGTTTATGAGCGGGCTGGCGATCAACATGAATGGACGATTGTTAGACGCTGTGCCGGTTTACTGGGTAAATATGATATTAATCTGGAACAGGCCGCCACCGAAATACTGGTTCGTCAACACTCACTCACTTTAGGACGCGCTTACAGTGGTAAGGCAACGTTGACGCGCCCCGCCGATTCTTCAGAAATTTTGCAGCTTATCCGTACTTATAATACGGAGGCCAGTGAGCGTATTATTATTCAGGAATTGATTCTTTATTTAGGGATGTTAATCAAAGCCAACCCGGAATTATTCACTGATATGCACACGATAAGAGTGGGGCATATTCTGCAATTGCTTATCGTCAGACAAAAACGTGAATCGGGTTGCGGCACCTTGGATCAGGCTTTTAACGAAATTCTTTCTTTGCCGCCTTATCAAGTGTCCAAAAAATTAAAGGAAACCCTGCAAGACTACAGTAATACAGAAGATCAATTGGGCTTGGCTGAAACGCTGCACTATGAAGGTGATTGCCGTAAACTGACCAGTGCCCGTTTTTTAAACAGCATGAACCCCAAAGACTCCGGAGACATTGTTGATTGGTATCAATGGCGTGAACAGCAGGGCAGTGTCGGCCGGGAAAACAAGGCTTTTTATGCCAGTGTTTGGGATATACTGCATCATTGCAAAGGCTTGATGATGGGTGGCAAACTCAACAGCAAAAACAGGCTGGATAGCGAGAATACCCTGTCGCAGATGACCGCAGGTGAACAAAGCTTTAAGTTACACGTCAATCATTTGCTTAACAAAATTCAGGCACCCGTTTATCGACAACTAACGGTAGAAGCTTTAAAAGCAATGGCGTCTATTTTTAGGGATAATAAATCCTTACATATTGACGATACCTTATTAACCGATATTATTATCGGCCATGCCGTCAGAATTAGCTGGTTACAAGCTCATCCAGAAGCCCTGGAAAATTATGAAGAAGTTACGTCCCTGGCATGGCAGGCTTTTTATCAATTACCACCCCATAAAGTTGCCAATGGCATTCTTGATGCTTTAATACATTTACTTGACCCTAATTAAAGGACTTTACCGTGATACTAGCAGGCGATATAGGCGGAACAAAGACGGTATTATCCCTCTTGCTCAGAGAGACTGGCGGCTTGTTGACCTGCGTGCAGGAAAAAACCTACCCAAGCCAACAATACCCCAAATTTGATGATATTCTAACGGCCTTTTTACCGGCCGACGTTGCTATCGAATCGGCCTGTTTTGGTGTAGCCGGTCCGGTTGTTAAGCAACGCTGTCACACGACCAATTTACCGTGGTTACTGGATGCCTCGGCACTAAAAATAAAACTGGGCACCTCAAAAGTAAAACTGTTAAATGATTTGGAAGCCATGGCACTGGGCATGTTGTATCTGCCTGAAGACGATTTAATTGAGTTAAATCCCAGGGCAGAAACCCAAACGGGCAATATTGCAGTGATAGCCGCTGGCACCGGCTTGGGTGAAGCCATTCTTTATTGGGATGGGTGCAAGCATCACCCAATGGCTACCGAAGGCGGTCATTCTGACTTTGCCGCGCAAAATAGTCAGCAGGATTTGTTATTGGCTTATCTTAGAAAACAAACGCCTGAGCATGTGAGTTACGAGCGCGTTTTGTCCGGTATTGGTTTTAGCCATTTATATGATTTTCTTTGTGACCAGGGTTTTGCACCTTGCCCTGATGTGCCCGATAACAACAGCGACATTGATAGAAATGCGGTTATTTCCAAATTGGGTGTTGCCGGTGAAGACCCTTGTTGTGCCGAAGCAGTCAAACTGTTCGTTGCGCTTTATGGCGCAGAAGCCGGCAATTTGGCATTAAAATCAATGGCTACCGGCGGGGTTTATATCGGCGGGGGTATTGGTCCAAAAATATTGCCGGCACTACAAAATGGACACTTTATGGACACATTTAAAGCCAAAGGCCGCTTTGCACCTTTGTTGTGTAAATTATCAGTAAAATTGTCGTTAAACCCGCGTACACCTTTAATTGGCGCTATTAATTATTTTGAAATAGAGTGAATTGTATAGAGACCTTCCTTGATTAAGCGACATTATTTTCTGTAGGGCGTGCGTGCGTGCCTTGAAAAATAAGGCGCGCACGGCACGCCCTACATACATACATACATACATACATACATACATACTTAATTAATTCAGGATCCTATAGCTTTTTAGAGGTGGTCAGGGCATGTATTTATTGACGTGGCTTTAGCTATTCTTTTTGGTAGGTGCCAATCAGCTCGGCCTGCCCCAAGATATGTCCGGTCATGGCTTTTTCCAGTTGGGTTTTAGTGGGGTGATGCAGATCCGGCAGTTCAATATCCAGTGCGTAAAGTTTATGAAAGTACCGATGCCGGCCAATGGGCGGGCAGGGGCCTTTATACCCGGTTTCTTTCCAGTCATTTTTGCCTTGTTGTGTTCCCAAGGGTAAGTCACTTTCAGTGATGGCTTTAGGTAATTCCATAGCAGTGGCTGGAATGTTATAAAGAATCCAATGTACCCAGGTCATTTTGGGTGCAGCAGGATCAGGTGCGTCAGGATCATCAACAATTAATGCCAGACTTTTAGTGTTTTGTGGAAGCTGCGACCAGCTTAACGCGGGCGAACTATCATTACCCTGACAGGTAAAAATTGTTGGGATTTCACCCTGATGAACAAAATCAGGTGATTTTAGGTTTAAAGTCATGGCTTGTTCTCCTTCAGCGGCCAAGGCTGCCGTTATAGTAAAAAAGCTAAAAATCAAACAAATTAACCGGATAATAGAGCGCTGATAAATTAAATGCATAGATCACCTGAAAATTAATGTCATACAAGCTACGAAAATACCACGAAGAAACGAAGAAAAAAATAGTTTGCAAACGGGTTGGTTTTCGAATTTAGTGTTTGTTCGGTGTCAGGACATACTGCGATTATAAAGTTTTATCAAGCAGAATATTTCCTGTCTGATGTGTCTTCTAAAAATAATAACATTATTTAAAACCGTCTTGTTTAATTTTTTCCAGCCACTTGTTAAAGCCTTTTCTATCCAACAGGAAATATAAAAATAAAAGTAAAAAAGGCCATAACAATAAGGCCATAATTTTAAATCCGGTTCCCATATCCATGATTATCTCCTCGTTTAAAAAATATTTTATTTACCACGAAGGATACAAAGAAAAATGGGTGTCCTTTGTGGTGATGATATTTTAAGATTTTTTTGTAGAATTAGCTGTTCATAAAGTCACAATAGGGCTTAGGAACTGCACGACAACATGGAGCAACCAGCCCGTTGCCTCGCCCAATCGGGGCGTTTAGCGGCAAATTCTTCTTGGCCGGGTTGTTCGTCATAAGGGTGGCGCAATAATTCCAATAACTCGTTAATCATTGAAAAATCGCCTTGATCAGCTTTGTCAATGGCGAGCTGGGCAAGATAGTTCCGCAGGACATATTTAGGATTGACAGCGTTCATTCGCTGTCTTCTCAAGTCATCCGCTGTACCGTCAATTTTCAAACGGTTAATATAACGCTCAAGCCACACAGTTAAACGGGATTTATACTCCGGCGTTATTTGTTCTGGAACGTAATAAGCGGGAGCCAAGAGATCAAGCACCGCTTCATAATCAACCGGCTTTACAATAATATTTATCTTGGCCAACTGGCGATAAAAAATAGACATATCGGTTTCAATCAACGCCAGTAGTTCCAACAATTCAGTGCATAATTCGCCGTCGGTTGCCGGATAAAAGGCATTTAGACCCAGTTTACCCGCCATCATGGTTTGCCAGTTCCGTTCAAAGGTCAGCTTATAAACAGCCAACGCCTCTTGCAACGGCTCTACTTGCTCAATGAGCGGATAAATGGCATTAGCCAGTTGCCCCAGATTCCAGAAAGCGATTTGCGGCTGGTTGCCGAAACGATAACGGCGCTGCTCGACATCAGTCGTGTTAGGCGTCCAGTTAAGATCAAAATTTTCCAGCCAGCCGTAAGGCCCGTAATCAATGGTCAAACCCAATATCGACATATTATCGGTATTCATGACCCCATGAACAAAACCGACGCGCTGCCAGTGCACAATCATTTCCGCCGTTCTTCGGCAAACTTCCGCAAACCAGGCGATATAAACTTCCTTTGAAGGTTCGCCCAAATGCGGAAAATCAGTGCGAATTGTGTAGTCCGCCAATTTTTTTAGCAAAACAACATCGCCGCGTGCGGTTAAAATTTGAAAGTTGCCAAAGCGGGTAAAAGAGGGCGCTACCCGACAAACAATAGCACCCGGTTCCGCTTTGGGATTGCCGTCGTAAAACATATCCCGAATAACGGTTTCACCGGTCAGCACTAAACTTAACGCCCGCGTGGTGGGTACGCCTAAATGATACATGGCCTCGCTGCATAAAAATTCACGCACGGATGATCGTAACACGGCCAAACCATCGGCTGTTCTGGAATAAGGTGTAGGCCCCGCACCTTTAAGTTGTAAGGCCCAGCGTTCACCTTTTTGATTGACTATCTCGCCTAAATTAATGGCGCGGCCATCACCCAGTTGACCCGCCCAATTACCAAACTGATGGCCGCCGTAACAGGTCGCATAAGATTCCATGCCGGAAGTCAGACTGTTACCGGCAAATATTTGCGTAAAATTATCCGCTTCACAGGCATCCGGGGTCAAATCCAGTAATTCGGCGACTTCCCTCGAATAAGCCACCCGTAGCGGGTTTACAACCGGGGTTGGTTTTACTCGCGAGTAACATGCGCCGAAAACCTGACGACGATTGTTGAGGGTTTCTTCATCTGCCGGTAATTCGCGGATAAAGCGGTTATCGAAAATTAAATCATCAAGATTGGCTGGTTTCTGTTGGGCATTCATGGGCGGCACGACTAGGTTGTATTAATGGGCGATAAATCTAAAAACAGTTCGAGAACAGATTAACACAGTTTTTGAGCTATCAATGCAGTTGATTTATGAAGGGTACGGTTAATTATACACTCAACACGGACATCTCTGGCTGTAGATGCCTGAGAATCCGACATGAGAAACAGATTAATTAATATTGAACAGGTTTCCCGCTTTTGTTACCCTAACCAAAAATACTGGGAAGCAACCGTTATTATCATGAAATACCATAAAATTAGCACACTAGATAAGCTTGGTCAGCTTCAGACGGCGTTTGTTTATTCGACAAAGATGTCGGAAGCGCTTGGCGTTTCAAGGCGAACGCTTCTCAACTGGCGACAGAAGCCTGAGTCGATCTCCGCCAAGTATCGTCTGGATATTGATGTTTTGTATTGCCGGCACTTTTTGATTCCTGAATGGGACGTTCCCAAGCAAAGTTTTGAAGATGTTTTGTTACCGGATGACATGCTTCACAACGAGGCGCTGTTTCTGCCTTTTCTACGTCGTATAAGTTATGGCACGATTGAAATCGAAACCGATATGGCGAAAGCGGATTTCGATAACATTATTGATGAAAAGAAGCTGCCCAAGGCTATGGACAGGCAGACCTTTCTTGAAGGCTTTAATATGTTTATTACGCACAAGCAACTTTGGCAAAAGATTGTGGAGCATGGTGAACCGATGCCGATTACTGTAGAAAGTATTAGGACATTACATGCCGATTTTATGCGGGGTATTTATGAAAATGCCGGTTTCTTTTCCACCAAAATTCGTGTGATGGGGCAACTGGAAGGCGTGCAAACAACTGAACCGGAAGATATTGACGAAGAAATGCACAGGTGGGTTTATAAAGAGGCCAAGTCCGCTACGCTGGCAGCGATTGCCAAGGCACATGCTTATTTTATTTTAATTCATCCGTTTGTTGATGGTAATGGCCGTGTGGGGCGGGCTTTAGTTATGGCGCAGTGCTTGAATGCCCGCTTAATGCCGCCGGTATTTGATGGTGAAAACAGGGCGATGTATTACGCCGCGATGCAACATGCCATGAAACATGGCCGCTATGCGCCATTGGTTCGACTTTTTTATGAGGCCGCCCAACGGCATTAATCTGACAAAATCTTCATTTAATCTTAATCAAACCTACAGGTTTCCTCTCATCTTGTTTGTGTAATCTTTACACAGTCGTAACGAATTGTTTATAACGCTGGTCGCGATGACTTTCGGGATGAGCGGTTTTCACGATTTATTATTACTACCGGATTTTAAGGGAACCTCTATTAATTCAATTTTAAAAATGGGTGCTTATACATTTCAATGACTTAGATTCGTCAATATTATGAAAAAGCAATTTTTGAGGTCATCCTAAGTTTCAATTAACTTTACCGCGTTAGAATTTGTACAAAGGCTTTTATGAATAGACATACTATTAACCTAACGGAGAAATAACGATGAATAGAGAATCAACCTCGAAAAAAGATATCTACAAAGCAGTAGGATACACCGCACTGTTAGTGGCCTTAGCAATTCCTTTATCTATTTTAGGTTTGCAGATGCTTAGCTTTGTTTTAGGTAATGTCAAGGTATAACCTTTCAACAGCTTATCCATGCGTTTTCGGTGCTTATGTTGCCGGAACTATCCACGTACCCTTGAGTTAAACTCGTGCTTTTTACCGTCAAAGAACTATGGGCTTTGGGCAATGAAAAAATCCTTACGCTTGAAAGCGCGAAAAAATTGGCGATATGTCAATTCAGCAACTTGCTTTGTGTGCGTCAACTTCCGCTATGCTGACTCGATTGAATATTTTATGGGGTGACTCAATTTCTTCATGATCGTTGGGTTAACAACCCTGTAAATGGTTGTTAACCCAAAAATTGAATCACTTAGAGAATTGTCCTGCGCTGAAAGATTGATTAATGTTCAACATCACTTGAAGCTGTCAGCAGGTGCATCAACTTGCGATCACAAATCGGTACGAAAAATAGTTAATAACGAATTAATACATTTGTCCATATAGCACTTTTACAGGAACATAATATGAAAAAATTAACTTTTATTACTGCTGCTGTGGCCTTGGTTGCTGCCCAGCAAGCAAATGCTGCCCAAACCGCCATCCATACCAATCTGGGTACAAGCTGTGGCTATTCCAGTTCATCACGCGCTGCCGATAGTATCACCACTTCTTGCGTGGGCATGTTTTTGTCGGACGTCACTGGAGGGCTGGCAGGCACCAAACTTGATATTAATTGGGGCATTGATTTGTCTAAAACCGGTGGTATATTTGCAAACGGTAAACTGGATGTGACTTTGCCGGACGGAAGAACCTTAAGCTGTGCCAATTTTTCCGGTACTGCCAGTTATCCAATTGCGGCACAAATCGCACCTGCTATTTTAAAAATTATCCCGACTTACCTGTTTGCTCTGGATGGCTCATGCTCCGGGGTTGATAACACCACAGGCAAAAATTTTCAAATAAGCACTCATCAAGATGGCAATGTGCGCTATCAATTGTTGCGTAGCCGCAGAGTCGGCTCCCAAATTATTCCCGGCGGCGTGGTTTGGAGCTTGTGGAATACGGGTGGCAGCATAACAGTAACCGAGTAAGACAACTTAATATTTTTATGATACATTAACACATTTTTGAGAAATCCATGAGACTACTAATACTGTTTACTTTTATGTTATTGTCGATTGCGGTTGAAGCCGCAAATCCGGTTAACTTCAATCTTAACCCGATCAAACTTGCAAACGGTTGGGCTATTACCGGTACGATTACTACAGACGGCACGGTTGGTGTGCTCGCCTCTGCCAACATCCTCAATTGGAACCTGAAGGTTATGCAAACTACCGACATGGTTTGGACGGAAAAAAACAGCAGCGCCGCGAACATCTCTAAAGTCTCTACCGACGGCAAGAAAATCCACGTTGCCTCCTCACCGGACGGCATTCAAGTTGGTGGTAGTCTTAACTTCAGCAGAGGCGGCGCGGGAGGATCTATCCCGACCAGCGCCCTGATTGCCGATTTCACCGACCTCAGCACCAACCTTGGTTATGTTGGAGGCGCAGCGGGTTGGCAAGACGAACTTGGCGGCTTGAATTACCTTGGACTGAATCTGAGAAACAACATTCAGTACCATGCTGCTTCGTCAGTTGCCAATCAACCGAACGTTTTTCATATCTCTGTGCCGACACTTGCTACCAATCCGATACTGATGACAATGTTTGGCACGATCACCACTGATGGCACCATCGGAGCACTGCTTCCGAAAAACATCATTACATGGAAAGTTACAGCCCGTAATCAGGATATCACTTATTTAACCAACGGCAACAGTCAGGTGTTAACGGCGACGGGCATCAGCACCGACGGCAATGTCATTAAAGTCGGCCACAATGCTGCCAGCCAGTTCACGATTGGTGTGGGTGGTCGTCGGCCTACGTTTGTCACGATCGCGGATTTCACGGATCTAGCGGTCCCCAACGGTTTTGTTAACTACTATATGGGTAGCTTTGGGGTAATGGGTGACAGATCACCATTGGTCGGCACAAAAGCGGCGGCTTACATATTTGCTAAAAAACAGTAGATCACATCTACTCAACGGGTTAATTACTCACGTCCCGAGTCAAGTTTCAGGGCATAGCCCTCAGCTGTTGAGCAGCAGGTTCATGAAACAAGGGATCAAGATACTTTCGTATCTTTCCATACAGCTCTTTTTTTCTACATTTGGGAGAAAAAAACCCAAGTGATATTTGCAATCCAATTTTGAGTGACTTAAGTTCTCGTAACATGATGTTGTCATTATAATTGCTCCTTATGAGCCCTCAAGCCGACTGTCAACTTAACACAGGGACAGACTTGGCAGGTTTTATAATCCTGCCTGGTCTAACTTCGGTATTTTTGTCCTGACTAAAGTGGGTAGCCCCCTCAAGCCCAAGGAAAAATTACAATATCATCATTCCGTTAGCTGCCTTACACACTGAATCTAAAGTCCAAGACCGGTGGGCACGCTTTTTGTGCCCACGCGAAATTAAAACAACGGCATGAAAATGGTGGGCAGAAAAGCGCTGCCCACATATCGAATGTCCTTGAGTCAGACGAGTTTTACAAACCCAGTCACGCTTAGCGGTCTTAATTTATATTCAACTTAAGTTTTTGGGTTCTATGCTTGGCTATTCAAATAGTCTTCATAATTACCATTAAAATCAACTATCCCGTGGGGTGTTAATTCAATAACCCGTGTCGCCAGTGACGATACAAACTCGCGGTCATGACTGACAAAAATCAAGGTGCCGGGATAATTTTCCA